>DASXMC010000618.1:0-22209 GCA_036495885.1 Allostellaceae bacterium
TTCTGCGCGGCGGCAACTCATGGCGTGATTCGCCTTGGGCATGCGGTGCGCGGGCTCGGCGAGCACGAGACCCCGAACCGGCGGCGCGAGCTTGCCGACGCGCTCGCGAGCTGGGCCGCGACCTGGCAACGATTGCCGGAGGACGACACCGGGCGGATCGAACCGATGCCGATGCCGCTGCGGGAAGTCATCGCGAGGGTTCCGGTTGTGCCGCCCGAGCTGCGGCGTTCCGGCAACATCACCGCAGCTCTCGGGGTCCTCGGCGATCGTCCGGAGTTTCTGCCAGTCATCGGCTGGTTTGGCGGCGAGGGCCCGATTGCGCCGCAAATCGCCGAGCTGACCGAACTGTTCGCGCGCGTCTATCTGGCAAACGCTCGCGACATCCCGACCGCGATCGCTTTTATCCACGCGGTCACGAGCCCGGCAGCACTTGGCAACATCGTTCCGCATATCCACGAAGCGACCGCGCGCACGCTATCGCGGTATGCTTGGCAAAGCTGCTGTGCGCTCTACGCCTGTTACCGCCGTGGGGCCGTGTTCGCCGAAGTTATAGCGGCAAGCGCAAAGAACGAAGACGAGTTGGCCCGGGAGGCGATCGCTCACGGCGACGAGCATGTCATAAAATTCACCGAAGCGTGCCTCAGCCGCCACGCCACTGCTGCTTCAGCCGCTTTCCTCGCCGCGGCCGATCACGTCGCGGCGGTGATCCCGCAGCGCCGGCCGGGCTAGATGGCGGTCAGCTGCGCGCTGCCGGCACGTTTACGTGCTCGGGGCGGAAGCCGAGGCCTATGATTCGCGCCGCAAGGCGCTTGGCGTAAAGCCGCCGCGAAGCGAGGCGCAACAGCAGCGGTGCTTTAAGCTGCTCACGGCCCGCCAGAACCCGACCGATCAGCCGCTTTTGAGCGAGCAGCTGCATCTTCTGCGTCGCCCTGGTCGGAAACTGTCGGCGGCGCTGGACCGCGCGCAGATCGTTCTCAGTAACCTGGGAAAGCAAAGGCCGGTAAAGGATATTGGCTGCGGCCACGGCGTCCTGGATCGCCAGATTGATCCCGACGCCGCCGATCGGCGACATGGCGTGGGCGGCATCGCCGATGCACAACAGTCCCGGCCGATGCCATACGCGCAGGCGATCGACCGTGACGCTCAGCAACTTGACGTCGTCCCAATCGCGCAGTTCGGAAACCCGATCGCGCAGACGGGGCACGAGTCGTGCGATTTCTTCGCGGAACGCCGGCAGGCCGCGTCGGCGAACCTCCTCAAACCCGCCCTTGGCGATAACAAATGCACATTGCCAGTAATCCTCGCGATTTAGCATCACCAGGATGCGCCCGCCATCGATGCGGCCAAGGGTCTGCCCGCCATCGTCGGGCTGGCGGGACAGGCGCATCCACAACACGTCCATCGGCGCCCCGAGATCCTCGACCGGGAGCCCGGCCCGCTCGCGCACCGTCGAATGACGGCCGTCCGCCCCGACGACCAATTCGGCGCGCACGGTCAGCCGCCCCTCCGAAGTCTCGGCCCGCAACCCGACCACCCTGCCCTCTTCCTCGACTAGCTCGGTCACCTCGGCCCGGGTTATGAGCTGAAACCCCGGATACTGCCGCGCCTGCGCGGCGAGGAAATCGAGAAAATCCCATTGCGGCATCAGGGCGAGGAAGCGGCAATGCGTCGGCAGACCGGTGAAATCGGCGAGTTCGAGAAACTCCTCGCCGATCTGCGCGCCGAGGGTGCGCACCTCCTGGTGCGGGCAGCGCAGGAAATCATCGAGCAGGCCAAGCTCGTAGATGATTTCGAGAGTCGCGGGGTGGATCGTGTCGCCCCGAAAATCACGCAGAAAATCCGCGTGCTTTTCGAGCACCAGCACCGAAACGCCGGCGCGGGCGAGCAGCAATCCCAACATCATGCCGGCGGGGCCGCCCCCGGCAATACAGCAACGGACGGCGATTTCGCGATCCGGCATGGCCGTCTCCATCGTCGGCTGTCGCGTATCCGCGACCGCCGGCGATAGCGGGCTAGTCACGCGGTCGGCGACATCCACGGCATAACCAAATGGCGCAGCGATTTCGTCTTTTCCATCCGTGCCGCCTCTTTGGCAGCAACATAGTCACGATAGGCGGCGCGATCGGATTCGGCGATCGTCGCCTGGGTCGGGACAGCGCAAACCGTCGGACAGCGGGTAATACTTTTGGTCAGCAAATATTTGGCGACGGCGGCGTCGTAATCATTCTGTGGCATGGCCGGCACTTCGGCTGGTTGGGGGGTGGCTTGTTGATAAACCGATCTGGTTAACGAGGGGTTTAGGAGAACACGGCGAAAAAACGGCCGATCGCGCCGCCCCAGCGTCGGCCATATAGATTTTTTGTGAAACTCGACGATATAAGAGGGCTACGCGCGAAATAAGAGGGCTACGCGCGAAACCATTGGGACGGGACCTTGGTCCAGCCTGATTATACGGTACGGTTTTGGGGCGTGCGCGGCAGCATCGCCTGTCCGGGGCCGGATACCGTGCGTTACGGGGGAAACACCTCCTGCATCGAGATGCGGTGCGGGGATCGCATCATGGTGTTCGATGGCGGCACCGGCCTTCGGCTCTTGGGCAACGAGCTGATGTGCTCAGGACAGCCGGCAGAGCTGGACCTCTTCTACAGCCACACCCATTTCGACCATATTTGCGGGTTGCCGTTTTTCGCACCGTGCTACGATGCGCGCAGCCGGATCCGCATCTGGGCCGGTCATCTCAAAAACGGGCATCGGATCGAAACCGTGCTCAACAACATGATGATCGAACCGTTGTTTCCGATCCCGATGGGCATCTTTAAGGCGCAGATCGAATTCCTCGATTTTGCCGCCGGCAGAAAGCTCACGCCGCATAAAGGAATTCACCTCGCGACCGGGCCGCTCAACCACCCCAATGGCGCCACCGGCTATCGCATCGAATTTGCCGGCAAGGTTGTGGCCTACATCACCGATACCGAACACCGTCCGGGTGGCCTCGACCAGCACATTTTGAAGCTGATAAACCGCGCCGATTTGATGATCTACGACGCCACCTACACCGACGCCGAATATCCGGCGCATCGGGAGTGGGGCCACTCGACCTGGCAGGAAGGGGCGCGGTTGGCCGATGCAGCGCAGGTGCGCACCCTGGTGATTTTTCACCACGATCCCGGCCATGACGACGCCTTTATGGATAGCGTCGCAGAAGAGGCGGCAGCGGTCCGCCCCGGCACGATTGTTGCCCGCGAAGGGCTGGTGCTGCGTCCCTGAGCGGCGGATGAAAGCCGCGTGCGTTTTCTAGTAACGGGGAGTTCGGGCCACCTGGGCGAGGCGTTGGTCCGAACCCTGCGCAACGGCGGACATGCGGTCGAAGGACTTGACCGCCTCCACGGCCCTTTTACTAGTCACGTCGGCTCGATCCTCGACAGCGGTCTCGTGCGGCGAAGCCTGCGTGGCGTGCAGAAAGTGTTTCATGCGGCAACCTTGCATCGGCCACATGTCGATACGCACACCCGCAAGGATTTCATCGACATCAACATTACAGGCACTCTCAACCTGCTGGAAGAAGCGGTTTCGGCTGGCATCGAGTCATTCGTCTATACGAGCACAACAAGCGTGTTTGGCGACGCGCTGATCCCGCCGCCAGGTGCTCCGGCGGCCTGGATCACCGAGACGGTTGTGCCAGTCCCGAGGAACATTTACGGGGTCACCAAGGCAGCTGCCG
Organism: Allostellaceae bacterium; assembly: GCA_036495885.1. Lineage (GTDB taxonomy): Bacteria > Pseudomonadota > Alphaproteobacteria > ATCC43930 > CGMCC-115725 > AP-15. Next base: position 3,722 of record DASXMC010000618.1, read on the forward strand.
AGGACCTCTGCCAGCTGTTTTCGCGAAATCATGGGCTGGCGTGCGTGGTGCTGAGGACCTCGCGCTTTTTCCCGGAAGAAGACCTCGATCAGGGGGTGCGCGCCCTTTACGCGAATGACAACATCAAAGTCAACGAGTACCTCTATCGGCGGGTCGACATCGAGGACGTGGTCGACGCACATCTCTTGGCGGCCGAACGCGCCGCCTCTGGTGGTTTTGCCCGCTACATTGTCGGTGCGACAACGCCCTTTACACCGAGCGATCTGGCCGAATTGCGCGCCGCCGCGCCGGCCGTCGTGCGACGCCGCGTTCCGGAATACGAGGCGGAATACATGCGCCGCGGCTGGAAAATGGTACCGAAGATCGATCGCGTCTATGTCAACGATCGCGCCCGGACCGAACTCGGCTGGCTACCGCATCACGATTTCCGGTCGCTCATCCGGCGGCTGGAAGCGGGAGAAGAGTCGACAAGCGGTCTTGCCCGCCTGATCGGGTCAAAGGGCTATCACCGCGGTCAATGATAGGGGTCGGCTGCGTCGCGCAGCCCGTCGCCAAAAAAGTTGAAGGCGAGCACAGCCAGTATCACGGCGGTCACCGGCGCCAACAACCACGGATACAGGGCCACGACGTTGATGTTTTGCGCGTCGCTCAACAGCACGCCCCAACTCGTCATCGGCGGCCTCACGCCGAGCCCGAGAAACGACAGCGCCGTCTCGCCGAGGATCATCCCCGGGATCATCAACGTCGCCGAGGCGATCAGGTGGCTAGTAAAGCTCGGCAGCAGATGCCGCCCGATGATGCGCGCCGGTCGCGCCCCCATCAGCACCGCCGCGGTGCAAAAATCTTCCTCGCGCAGGGCCAGCAATTTCGAGCGCACGGCGCGGGCGAGATGGGTCCAATCGATCATCCCCAGGATCAGGGTAATCCCAAAATAGACGACCAGCGGGCTCCAACTGACCGGCAGGATCGCCGACAACGCCATCCACAGCGGCAAATGCGGAAAGGATTGGATTACCTCCATCGCCCGCTGGGTCAGGATGTCGGTCCAACCGCCGTAATAGCCGGCGATACCGCCAATGGCGATTCCGAGGGTGAGGCTGACAGCGACGCCGACAAGCCCGACGGTCAGCGACACGCGGGCTCCGTAAATCATTCGCGACATCAGGTCTCGGCCCAACCTGTCGGTCCCAAGCAGGAACAGCTGGCCGCCCGGTGCTGGACAGACAAGGTGGAGATTGCCTGGAAAGAAACCCCAGAATTTGTAGGCGTCGCCATGACAGAAAAAACGGATCGGCTGCCGCTTATGCGGATTCGGGGTGAAGATCCGCTGGAGCCGCTTCATATCAAGCCAGTAATCGAAACCGAGAACATAGGGGGCGACCAGCCGGCCCTGGTAAAAAATGTGGACCGGCTGCGGCGGCGCATAGATGAAGTCGGTGTTGCGGGAATCGACCCCGTAGGGTGCCAGAAACTCGCAGATCGTAACCCCGAGATACATCGCCAGCAAGATCACGCCGGCGGCCACGGCCACCCGATGGCGCTTTAGCTTCCACCACACCATGCGCCATTGCGAGGCGACGTAGAACCGCTCTTGTGCGGGGGTCATCCGCTCGACGGCATAGGGGTCGTAGGGCGCGGTCGAGACATAATGCGGCAGCGGTGCCATCGCTCCGGGGTCGTCGCCGGGCCCCCCCGGCGGCCCGGGAATAAAGGTCAAATCGCTCATTGCCGGCGCCCTGCCTGCAGCCGGATGCGAGGATCGAGCAGCGCCAAGGCGAGATCGGAGACAAACACCCCGATCACCGTCAGAAACGCCATAAACATCAGAAACGAGCCCGCCAAATACATGTCTTGACTCTGCAGCGAGCTGAGAAGCATCGGCCCGGTTGTCGGCAGCGACATGACCACCGAAACGATCGCCGTCCCGGAAATCACCTGGGGCAGCAAAGATCCGATGTCGGAAATGAACGGGTTCAAGGCCATTCGCAACGGGTATTTGAACAGTGCCCGGACCGGATGCAGGCCTTTGGCGCGCGCGGTTACGACGTATTGCTTCTGCAACTCGTCAAGCAGATTGGCGCGCAGACGCCGGATCATCGCCGCGGTTCCCGCCGAGCCGATCACCAACACCGGAATCCAGATATGCGCCATAAGCGACAATACCTTATCCCAGCTCCATGACCGGCCGAGGTATTTGGGATCCATCAGTCCGCCAATCGATATGCCCAAATAAACATTCGCAAAATAAAGCAACACCAACGCTAAAAGAAAGCTCGGTGTCGCCAATCCAAGAAAGCCGAGAAACGTAAGAATGTAATCACTGATGCTGTATTGATGTGTGGCCGAGTATATTCCGATCGGGAACGCAACAAGATAAGTGAAGATGATCGTCGTTACCGAAACTACGGCGGTCAACAGCATGCGGTCTCCGACTACCTTATCGACCGGCATATCGTATGAGAACGAATAGCCCATGTCGCCGTGCAGCAGACCGCCCACCCAATAGAGATATTGCTGCCAGAGCGGGCGGTCAAAGCCATATTCGTTTTCGAGGAATTCGATCTTGGCGAGATCCGCTTTTTCGCCGGAGCCCTGCAATTCGGCAATATACGTTGTAAAATAGTTGCCGGGCGGCAGATTTATAATCGTAAAGATGACAATGCTGATCGCAACTAGGGTTGGGATCATAATCAGGATGCGATGGATGATATAGTTCAGCATCGGCCTAATCCCGTGGTGCTCGCTGCGGCGGGAGCCGAAACTTTTCTCTCCTACTTGGCCGGCGGGGTGCGGTCAACAAAACCTCCCGGGGCGGTCAGATGATGTGCGCGCGCATTCGGCAAAGCCCATCGGGAGGTCTCCGGACTCGTCCCGCGCCCCCCGAATGCGCGACCTCTTTGCCCACGGCCGCAGCGCCCGCCATCGTTGGGATCCCTGATCCCTGCACACGCCTATCGGGCGCCAAGCGGCAAAGCGCCTCAAGGGGTACGCTCCGCCGGAGCGGGGCGGAGCGCCGCCGATTTTGCCGGCGCTGCGGTCTCGAGCCAAAAATGGTCGGGCTTGTAGATTCCGAAAAAGGCTCCCGGATCCCAATTATACATGCCCTTTTCGGGAACGTTGTGCAGTTTGTCGCTGGCCACGACCGGCTGCAGCACGCCGCCGACCGTCCCGATCGAAAACACCTCATCCGCCCAGATCTTCAATATCTGATGCCAGATGTCGGTCTGTTGATCCTTCGACGCGGTGCCAAGCCATTGGCCATAGAGATCGCGGAGTTTGAGCGCCGAGGGAAGATCGGGTGCTTCGCCGGCCTCGCCTTTGGTTTCGTAATATTGGCCCCATTTCGGCCACTCCAATTCCTGCTGCGATGTCGGCGCAAACTCCCACGGCGACGAATTGGCGTGCGCTAGCCCGTTCTCGATCCCCCTGTCGAGCGATATCAGCGCTTCGCCGGAAAACACCCGGCGCCGAAACAGGGTCAGCTGCGCCGGTTTGGCGAACAGCCTGATCCCGATGTGGCGCCAGGAGTCGCGGATCAATTCGAGAACATCGGCTTCTTCAGGCAGTTCGCCCGAATATTCGACGATGATTTCCATTGGACGGCTGTCGGCGAGCAGTCGGACGTTGTCGCTGCCGCGCTTGGTCAGGCCGATCAAATCGAGCAGGCGATTGGCCTCGGCCCGATCATATTGAGCCCAGGCCTGACGGTACGCGGGATCATAAAGCGGGCTTTGCGGCAATACTGTGTTTTGCCCCTCGATTGCCAACCCGAAATAAATCACCTCGTTGATTTCGTGACGATTGATTGCTAGCGATAAGGCACGGCGAAACCGTAGATCGCGCATTAATGCACGCCACACCGAATCGTTCGCGTTCAGATTGGGATAAAGCGCGAATTGACTTCCGGGACCAGTGCGCCACAGCCGGACGTCGTAGTGATTGCGGTCGTCCCCTTGGCGCAAAAAGCTGTAGTCGTCAAAGCTCAGATAACGTGCCTGCAGGTCGCTTTCGCCGGCTGCGGTCTTGGCCGAGATAATCCGTGAATCGGCCAGCGTCATCACCACCCTATCGACATAGGGCAGCTGATTGCCGTCTTTATCGACGCGATAGTAATAAGGGTTTCGTTCGAATACAAACCGCTCCGCCGGAGGCCTGGTTTTGAGAACCCACGGATCCAGACTCGGCAAGTCCGGGTTGTCATTCTTGTACATTGCATTATGTCGATAGTGGAGCGCAGCCCAATTGCGCACTCTCGCCTGTTTGACAAGAGCTTCGAGCGTGGCCTTATCGGCATATTTCTTATGAAATTGCTTGAGGTAATGAGCGGGTCCATAAATGAAGAGCGGATCTGGACCGGCCAGGTCAGGCACAAACAACGGGTTAGGCCGCGACCAGCCGTAGCGCACCGTCGTCTCGTCGAGCACCTCGAACCGCGGCTTTTCACCACCCGGCAGGAGGTCGATCGGAAGCCCTGAGGGGGACAACTGGTGGTTGCTGGCGACATCCTCAAACCAATAGCGGAAATCCTCGGTCGTAAACGGGTGACCATCGGACCATTTCATTCCCTTGCGCAAATGCAGGGTAAAGACGCGGCCATCCTCGATCTCGATCGACTTCAGGATATCGGGAGTGAGCTTTAACGCCGGAGTGAGGCAGACCAGTCGGGCATAGCCATAGACAACCATCATGCGGGTGTCTTTGGGGCTCGCCATTAGAATGCGCAAATCACCGCCCTGTCTTCCCGACGCGTCGACAATAGCGGGTTCCGCTGGGAGCCGGTCATCGACTTTAGGCAGACCATTGTCGGCGACCTTTGGCGCGAAGAATGGCGTCTCCAACAAGGCGGGCCAGGCGGTAGCGGGGAGCGACGACAGCAGCCCCGAAAGCTGCAATGAGCGGTTGATGAACGTCCGTCGTGTCAGTTCGTCGCCGCGCCGACCGCAATCGTTTTCGCGCATTATCCGCTCCGCGATGCGCGAGCCAATTCGACCGGCCGGGCCGGCAGCGCCGGCATGAGTCTCGCCTCTACAACGTGGCCAGGAGCCACCTCAAACAACCGCAACGGGCGCGCCCGCTCCCGGCGGAACGGCTCGGGCCAGGCACCGGGATCGGAGGCGCGATCCTCCATCAGCTGCCCGAAATCGAGCGGCAGCGTCAAATCGGGCGTCGGAACCGCCGCCAGCAGAGCCCGCGTATAAGGGTGCACCGGAGCGCGGAACAATGTCGCACGGTCGGCGATCTCGACAACGCGGCCGGCGCACATCACTGCAATCCGGTCGGCAATATAATCCACGACCGCCAGATTGTGCGAGATGAACAGATAGGTCAGCCCGAGCTTCTGCTTCAGGTCCATCAACAGGTTCAGGATCTGCGCTTGGATCGAGACATCGAGCGCCGAGGTCGGTTCGTCGCAAATAACGAGGTCGGGCCGCAGCGCCAGCGCGCGGGCAATGCCGATGCGCTGGCGCTGGCCGCCCGAAAAGCTGTGCGGATAACGCCTCAGGTGATGGCGGTCGAGACCGACGAGACCGACCAGCTCCTCAACCATTTCCCGCCGCGAGCGCCGGTCTCCGATGCCATGGATCGCGAGCGGCTCTTCGATGATGTCGAACACCGTCATGCGCGGGTTCAGCGATCCGAATGGGTCCTGAAAGATGAACTGAACCTTTTGGCGGAACCGCTTTAGCCCCTCGCCTTCGAGCGCCAACACGTCGACGGTTCTGCCGTGGTCGTTGAAGATCACCGACCCCGCATCGGGGCTGACCGCACGCAGCACAATCTTGCTCAAAGTTGTCTTACCGCAGCCGCTTTCACCGACGAGGCCGAGGCATTCGCCGCGTTCGATTTGCAAGCTCACATCGTCGACCGCGAGCAACCGCGCCGCCGCACCGGAAGCGCCGAACAACCCGGTCTTGCGAATGGTGAAGCCTTTGCGCAACCCTCTGCACTCGAGCAGAGGTCCGCAATGTCCGACAGGCCATTGCGCTTTTGCCGCCATCAGATGCGGTGCGTCACCCGACGCCACCTCGCGGATCGGCACCAGCCGCTCGCCCGGCATCATGTCAAAGCGCGGCACCGCACGCAGCAGCGCTTGCAGATAGGGATGCTCGGGCCGCCGGAAGATGTCTTCGAGCGTACCGCTTTCGACCACCTCGCCGCGATACATGACCACGATCTCTTCGGCGACATTGGCGACGACGCCGAGGTCATGGGTGATCAGCAGGACCGCCATGCCGAGCTCATGCTGCAATTCGAGCATGAGCTTTAGGATCTGCGCCTGGATGGTTACGTCGAGCGCCGTCGTCGGCTCATCGGCGATCAATAGGGCGGGGCGGCAGACCAGCGCCATCGCGATCATTGCCCGCTGCCGCAATCCGCCCGACAATTCGAAGGGGTAGCTCTTGAGCGCCCGCGACGGGTCGGGAAAACCAACGAGCCGCAGGGTTTCCCGGGTTAGTTCGGCCGCCTCGAGGGAACCGACTTTGCGATGCAGCCGCAACGCCTCGCCAACCTGGTTGCCGACGGTATGCAGCGGCGACAGCGAAGTCATCGGCTCCTGGAAGATGATCGAAATGCGGCCACCGCGGATCGCGCGCATTTTGGCGCTATTGGCCGGCAATCGAACCAGATCGATTACGGCGCCATTGCCGCGCGGATCGTTAAACAAGATTTCGCCCCCGGTGATCTCGCCGCTACGCGGGAGGATGCGCATAATCGCTTGGCTGACCACCGACTTGCCGGAGCCGGATTCGCCGACCAAAGCCACCGTCGAGCGCGGCCGCACCCGGAACGAGGCTCCTCTGACCGCGCGTATAAACCCGCCCGGGGCGGCAAAGCGCACATGCAGATCGCGGATGCAGAGCAGATCGTTCATGCCCGAGCTTCCACCGCGGTAGTATTCTCGTGGAACTCGGCGCTTTTGATCCCGAGCGCCTTGAGATTGGCCGCGGTCGCTGCGCTTATCGCGATCCCGCGCGCCGCCGCCGCAAGCGCCGAACGCTCGACCAAATGGTTGAAGCCGTCGAGCCGGCTGTCGAGGCGTATCGTCGCGGCGCCGGCTCCCAAATCCAGCTGCATCCAGCCGTCGCTGCGATCGCGCCGGGTTGAGTAATAAGCGAGCTTGATCCGGTCGAGGTCGGCCCAGCGTATCGTGGTCGAAAGTGGGCCCGAGGCCGATAATCCGCTCTCGCTGGCCTCAATCTGCGTTGCATGGCGCAGAGCGGTCCGCACCCCGAACACCGCAAACAGCGCGGCAAGACTGGCCAGCGTGGCGGTGGCAACCGGACCGAGCCGGGCAAAAGCGAGGATCGCCACGGTCGGGAACAACCCGGCGCCGGCGCGCAAATAGTCGCCGATCAGTGCCGAAACCGGATAAGCGTGGCGCGTCACGCTCTGCACCCTTTTGTGACAGCGGCGCCGGCCGGCAGGAATACTTCCCCGGCATCGAGCCAGTGCACCGCCGGGTGCCGGCGCGTCAGACCGATCAATTCGCCGAGAAACGCCTTCGCGGCGCTGTCCTGTACGAGGTGATGGGTCAGGATCCCGGTCGGCTCGTCAGTATCGGCGCTGCCGCAACGTCGATCCCGCAGATGCGCCGTCAGCCCGTCGAGCGCTGCCGCGGCACCGATAAAGCCGCGCTCGCCCCGCCACGCAATAAGATCGACATGCACATTCGAGGCGTACAACCCGGCGAGCGGATAAGCCGTAGAGCGCGGCTTGATCGTCGAGATCGAAGCGATCCCAGCCTCGATCAGAATAGGCAGAAACGCCTCCTCAAAGCGGTTCCATGGCGGAGCAAGCACCTCGAGCGCACGCGAACCAAACAATCCTACGACCCTCTCGTGACCCTTCCTAAGGTCGGCTACGGCCCGGTCTTGCCGACGCGAACTCGGGAATTCGCTCTTCTTTCCGGAACCGCCGTGATCGAGGTGGCGCCATCCGTGTTGCAGCACTCGCGCCGAGCTTGGCGCGCACTGTTCGAGCCAACCGGCGAGCGCCGAGCCCGTGAATGCCGGGATCACCGCCAGTGCCACCGGTATCCCATCGGCAACGCGAAACAGCTCGTCGAGCTGGCGGCAGGGAGTCACAGCATCGTCGTCACGCCACCACAGCGTAGCTATCCTCCCTTCGGCGCCCCAGCGGTTCAACTCGTGGCAAAAATCGCGCCATCGTGACGACGCGGTTGCGGGGCCATCGCTAACAGTTATCATTTGCCGAACCGTTAGTCACTCGCCGGCATGTAGAATCTTCTGCGATATGTTGGGATTGGTCCGATCGGAGATCATCGCGGCGATTGTCAGCGCGCTGCGCGGCGCGCCGGTTGTATCGATCCGCAGCGCCGCCGGGCGTCGTCGCGCCGCCCGCTCGATTGCGTCGCCTAACCGATCCGGCGCAAGCTGTGACGCCGGCAGCACCTCGACCACACCGCTGGCCGCCAGCCGCTCGGCGCGCAGCGTCTGCTCGGTCTCGCGCAGCTCGGCAAACGGCACCAACACTGCCGGGACGCCAGCGGTGATTACGTCGAGAACGGTATTGTAGCCGGCTTGACTGACCGAGACGCGACAGCGCCGCAGCAATTGCGGGAAATCGTCGCGATAGCGCTCGACGGTAACCCCGTCCGGCAGCTCTGCCGTCAGCTCCGAAAATTCGTCGGCAGCGAGGTTAGGCCCCGCGAGCAGGCGCCAGCCGGCGTCGGCGAGGCAGCCGCGGCGCCGCGCCGCCAGAGCGGCGCGCATCAGGGCACCGCCGACCGCGCCGCCACCGGCCGAAACCAGCACCTCACCCGCGCCAGCATTGCACCCGCCGGCAAGCGGGATCTCCGGTGCCGCGACATAGCCGGTATATACCAGCCGATCGGCGATTTCCGAAGCCAGCGGAAAACTCGCCTCGAGGCTGATCAAGCGCGGATCGCCATGCACCAGGACAGCGTCGAAATCGGCGCGCACACGCTCGACAATTTCATGCTCTCGGCGCTCGTGCGGCGGTGCGACGACGATATCGCGCAACGAGCACACAACCAACGCACGAGGGTTGCGAGCGCGCGCCACGGCGACCAGCGGCTCCAATTCGCCGCGAAACGGGCGGCGGCCGAACGGATAGGCCTCGATCACTACGACGTCGGGACGAGCCTCGGCAAAGGCCGCAAGCAGCATCCTGCGACGCGCCGACCACAGCGCGTCGTCGGGCGGCTGCCCGTCGACGCCGACCAGCGTTTTGAAGCTGGCGTCCTTCGCCCGGATCGGCGCCAGCTGGACGACCCGTCGGGTGGGAACAGCCGCAAGCTCAGGCAACGGCTCGCCCCCCGTAACCAGAGTCACGGCGAGCCCCGCATGCGTCATCGCATCGGTCAGCAGGAGCGCGCGCCGCAGATGCCCGATCCCGAGCAAATGCTGAACGTAAAACAGGACGGAGCCGGTCACTGCGCCTCGCATAGCAGCTTTCGCTCATGCGGCATGGTGGGCCGCAACGCTTCGATCACCGCGCCGAGCCGCGTTGCCGCCGCCGGCAGATCGTGTTCGGCCAACACCCGGCGCCGCGCCGCAACGCCATACCGCCGCCGCAGGGAGGGATTGACGATCAGCCGCCGGACCCCAGCGGCGAAGGCCGCGATATCTCCCGGCGGCGCCAAAATCCCGGTGACCTCGTGCGTGACGACCTCGCCGACACCGCCGCCCGCGCCGGCCACGACCGGCAACCCGCTTGCCTGGGCTTCGAGCGGTGCCATGCCAAAGGCTTCGTTGATCGCCGGCCAGACATAAAGATCAGCCGCTGACAACCGGCTTGCCACAGCATTTTCATCGAGCCTGCCCGCCCATCGGATGCGGTCGCCGAGCGGGGCGAGGGCCGCCGTCACTTCGGCGCGGGCGGTCCCATCGCCGACCACTTCCAACACCCAGTCGAGGTCGAGCAGACCGGCCAGCGCCTCGGCAAGGATCCGATAGGATGCGAGCTTGGCGCCGCTGCGCATCATCGCCGCCACAATCAGCCGCGGTGTCCGGTCATATTTTGCCGGCTGCACGTTGAAACGGCTGGCGTCGACAAACGGCTTCAGCGCAACCCAGCGCGACGGCTCGACCAGCAACGGCAGAACGCAAGCGCGATCGGCGGGATTGAGCCCGACTACCGCATCGGCGTGCCGGATCGCCTGTTCGGCGGCGCGATGACCTTGCGCCCAAGGGCCGCGCGCCTGCTTTGGCGCAAACGACGCCTCGGCGACCACATAGGGGATTGCGAGCGCGGCCGACAGGCTCGGACCGAGCCAATCCGGCGCCTTATGATGGACATGATAGGTAAACCACAATTCCGGTGCACTGGCGGGGACGGCGTGCCAGCGACGCAAGGCCCGCTCCGCCAGCCTTCGGCCGAGAACGGCGAGCCGCTGTTGTCGCGGCAAAAAGCCTTCACCCTCGAAGCTGCGCAAACCGGACGCGAGCACCGGCTCGTGCCCAGCACGCTGCAGCGCTTCGAACAGCAGCTGTGCGACGCGACGGTCACCCGACGGCACCGGATGATCGGGGGGCTTCAGCGGCGCGTAAAAAGCGATGCGCATGCCGTCACCGCGCACCCGACAGGACGAGTTCGCGCGGCCGGACGCGGTCATCTCCGGGTGTAGCGGCCGCCAGGCCGAAGCGCTGCGCCAGCAGATCGATGCCGCCGTGCAGCGAAAAACGGCTGCGCACCCGGCGCTCGCCGGCAGCACCCAGGGCGGCCCGCAGCACCGGGTCGACGATCAGCGCAGCAAGCGCTTGCGCCAGTGCCGCCGGATCGCCGGGCGGGACCAGCACACCTGTCGCACCATCCTCGATCAGTTCGGGGATCCCGCACACCGTCGTCGCAATACAGGCAAGCCGCTGGCTCTGTGCTTCCATCAGCACGTTGGGCAGGCCGTCGCGGTCGCCATCGGCGCTGATTTTGGCGGCCAGCACAAACAGGTCGGCGTCGCGATAGGCGGCGAGCACTTCGGGCTGGGTACAGCTGCCACGCCACTCGATTCGTGCCGACAAACCCAGCTCGTCGGCTCGGCGCCGCAAGCTGCTGGCCAGGCCACCCCCGCCGATATGCACGAGGCGCCACGCCAGACCGGCGGGCAGCAGCGCCAGCGCCGCCAGTAGGTCGTCGTAGCCTTTTTTTGCGACCGCGCGCCCAACTGACAGCACCACGACCGGGCGATCGCGGTCGCTTCCGTCGTTTCCCGCACGGCGCGTGGGGGGTGCTGTGAACCGTTCGAGGTCCAGCCCGTGATAGCAGAGGGCCACGCGCTCCGGCCGCGGCGCCAGCGACGCCAAATGAGCCCGCCCGGCCGCGGTGCAGGTCACCGCCCATTCGGCCTCGCCGAGCTTTTCACGCTTTTCCCAATCGGGAATAGTCCAGATGTCCTTGGCGTGCGCCGATACCGTCCACCCGAGACCGCGGACCAACGCGGCATAGCGCGCCACCGAGGCCGGCGTGTGCAGGAAATGGGCATGCAGGCGGCCGATATCGGCGGGCAGCTCGGCCGCGAGCACCACCGCCTGTCCGAACCGGCGCACCCGGTTCGGGGTCGGATCGCGCCAAAGATCGCGCAGCCAAGTCCGCCGGGCGCGGAGATAACCCGGCTCCTGCCGCGTGCGCCGCCAGCCGCGCCACACCCGGATCGGCTCCCGATAAAAATACTCGGGCAGGTACAGACGGCGGGCTCGGATGGCCCTGGTAATCGGATGCGCCTTGCGGTCGGTAGGCTGGCGCAGCGAAACGATCAGAATGTCGAGCCCACGCTGTTCGAGCGCCAGGATCTCTTGTGCGATAAAGGTTTCCGAAAGCCGCGGGTAACCTTTGAGGACAAACGCCACCCCGGGCCGGCGCGCGTCTGCTTCGGGGTCGTTTTCGGGGTTGTTCATGCGCGGAGGCGCGCCCGCATCGCCATCCGTGGGGCACGCCCTCGGTCGAGCCATTTCCGGGCTAGGCGGTCGACATTGTCCATGCCGTCGAGCAGTCCCGGGATCACGGCGCTCGATGGCGGCGGCTGGTTCGTCAGCCGGCGCAATGCTACCGCCATTACTTGCGGATCGCGCCCGCGGTCCTCGGGCAGCATCGCCATCAGCCCGAGTTCCTCGGCGCGAGCAGCGCGGATATATTGTTCGAGCCGGGGTGCCGTGCGCGGCATGATCAGCGCCGGCTTATCGAACGACAAGATCTCGCAAAACGTGTTGTAGCCGCCCATGGCGACGACCGCGCTGGCGCGCGCGATCAACCCTTCGAGCCGGGCGTTGAAGGTGATCGCCTCTACATTGGGCAGCTGCGCCGCGCGGGCCGCGAACCCGGCACGCTGTTCGGGCGCCATAAACGGTCCGAACACGACCAGCGCCGGTAACGGAATGCCGGGGTCGTGCTCGTAAGCCGCGAGGACCAAATCGACGAGCGCGTCGCCATCGCCGCCGCCGCCGGGTGTCACCAGCAAAAACGGCTTTTCGACAATCTCCTGCAGGTCCGGGCTAAGCACCGGATCGGTGGCAATGCGGCGCAAATATCCGGTATATACCATCCGCCGGCGCACACTCGGCGGCACATTCAGCCCAGCGAGCGGATCGCAGATTTGCGGCAGGCCGTAAACCCAGATCTCGTCGTAGAATTCGGACAGAGCTGGGACTGCATTCTTGCGCTCCCATTCATTTTCGAGCGCTTCGGGATCGTCCATCACATCGCGCAAGCCGAGGATCACGGTCGCCCGCCGCCGCTGCAGCAACAGCAACGTATCGCGCACCTCGCCGCGCAAACCGAGCGGCTCCTTGTCGACAATCAGCATGTCCGGGTCAAAGATATCGGCGGTATGACGGATGATCGAGGAGCGCATCGCCAGCGTCTCCTCGATGTCGATATGAAGGTTGAGCGAGACGTATTCGCCGTTGCGCAGCTTGATGACGCCGGGCACCCGCACGAAATCGACGCGCGAGCGAAAATCGAAGCTGCCGATGATCGGGGAACCGGACAGGATCAGGACCGACAGCGCCGGGTCGGCGTCGACAAGCGAATGAGCAATCGCCCGGCAGCGGCGCAAGTGGCCAAGGCCAAAGCTGTCGTGGCTGTATATCAGCACACGTCTGTGGTGATGCCGATCGGCCATCTCAGGCCACCTCTCGCAAAGCAGCGGCTCGACTATCGCATAGCGTTTTGAGCCACGGAATGAGGTTTTTATGAAACCCCAGCCAAGGCGATGTTAGCCGCTGCTGGAGCCGACGACCTCGGCCGAACTCTTTCGATACGCGTTTCGGGCCCATCCCTCTGGTCTCGCCGGCAACGTTCCGCCCGACGGAGACTGGGATGCGGTACCCAATGTTAACCTTATTGTGCCATGAAATCGTCAAATCGTCGTCATCAACTCGAGCAAACGGTCGGGTCCAGAGCTTTTTTTGACGCGTTTGACCCGCCGAGCGCGCCCGATCGAGCAGCGCGGCGGAACCGATCTTCGCGCCCCGCCGTCGCCGATCATGGGTTCGGAGCATCCGACCGACCGGTCGGCCCCTTAAATCGCCCGGCTTATCCGAATGGGTGAGTGCGCGAGTGCAGCTCTGCAAACACGATGCATCGCCTGACCGTCTCGGCTTTTAGGAGACGGCGGCCCGCGGATCGGCCGCCGAGGATCGATGCCGGCCGGTTTTACTGCCCGCGGCGGCCAAGGTTGTCGTACGGGGTTCCGTCGCGGCGGGTGTAGAGCGCGGGTTGGCCGCCGGCCGGTGCCATCATATCGATGTCGTTGTAGTGGGTGGCGTCGCCTGGCACGCGGGTGCCGATTTCGAGTACCGTGGCGTCGGCGCCGGAGCGGTTTTGCAGGCAATGGCCATCGGCGTCGTTGGCGGGAAAGCCGGCGGCGTCGCCGGCGCGCAGGATCTCCTCGCCGCTGTTTGAAACGAGCGTGACCTCGCCCGAGAGCACATAAACGAACTCGTCGCTCGATGTATGCCAGTGGCGCTGGCTCGACCAGGCCCCTGGCGGTAAGTGCAAGAGGTTGACGCCGAATTGCGTCAGCCCGGCGGGATCGCCGAGCCGGGTGCGGGCGCGAGCGCGGCATGGTTCGTCGAACGGAGGTGGATAGAGGGTCCCGACCACCGGCGCCAGGGCGGCGATGTCGATCGGTTTTGCCATGAGTCTCGTCCTTTTCCGGAGATGCCGATCACTTGTCATTGCGCGGCGAGCGGCGACGACGCAATCACGGTACGTCGCCGCGGTACCTCAGCCAAGCAGCGGTGCGTGGCCTTGGCGCTCGGGGAGAGCGGTGAGCCGGCGTTCGGCGGGACCGCAGTAGAGTTGCCGCGGGCGGTAAATGCGGGTTTCGGGGTCGGCGATCATCTCGTTCCAGTGGGCTAGCCAACCAACCGTCCGCGCAACGGCAAAGATCGGGGTGAACATTGCCGGCGGCAGACCCAAAGCACGGAAAATAATCCCGGAATAGAAGTCGACGTTAGGGTAGAGCCTGCGGCTGACGAAATAATCGTCTTCGAGAGCGATCCGCTCGAGCTCCATTGCCAGGCGCAATAGCGGGTCATCACGCTGTCCGAGCGCCGGCAATATTTCGTGGCACAGGGGGCGCAGCACTTTGGCGCGCGGGTCGTAGCTCTTGTAGACGCGATGGCCAAAGCCCATCAACCGGTACGGATCGTTCCTGTCCTTGGCGCGGCGCAACATCTCGGGAATCCGATCGACCGTGCCGATCTCCTGCAACGTTCGCAACACCGCCTCGTTGGCGCCGCCGTGCAATGGCCCCCACAGCGCGGCAATTGCCGCCGCCGTGCAGGCATAAGGATTGGCACGGGTCGAGCCGACGAGCCGCATCGCCGCGGTTGACGCGTTTTGCTCGTGATCGGCTTGGATGATCAACAACGCTTCGAGCGCCTTCACCGCCGCCGCTGGCGGCCGGTAAGGCTCGCTCGGTACCGAAAACAGCAGGTGCAAAAAATTCTCGACGTAGCCAAGGTCGTCCTTCGGGTAAACAAAGGGCTGCGCCAATGAATGTTTGTAGGCCATGGCGGCGATCGTCGGCATCTTGGCAATCAGTCGGTGACTGGCGATGAGCCGATGCCGCGGGTCGAAGATATCGAGATCTTCGTGATAGAAAGCGGCCAGAGCGCCGACGACGCTGCACATCACCGCCATCGGGTGCGCGTCTCGGCGAAACCCGCGATAGATCGGGAGGATCTGCTCGTCGAGCATTGTATGCAGCGCAACGTCGCGGGTGAATTGCATAAGCTGTGCTGCGTCCGGCAACTCGCCATTGACGAGCAGCCAGGCGGTTTCGAGAAAGCGGCATTTCTCGACGACCGCATCGATGGGATAGCCGCGATACAGCAACACGCCGTTGTCGCCATCGACATATGTGATCGAAGAGCGGCAGATGCCGGTTTCGCCTAAGCCGGGGTCGAAGACGCAGCAACCGGCATCGTTCAAGATGCCGCGAATGTCGACCATCGGGGCACCGACGGTCGGGCGCAGTAGGGGGAGCGGCGGGATAACGGCTCGCTCGGCCCCATCATCGGCTTGGTCAGGTTTTGTGATTGCGCTCATCGGCTCCTCCGCATAGATGGAGGGAGATGATAGCTTGCCGACCTCTGAGTCAACCTTGATTCAATGATCAACCTATAGCGATGTTGCTGTTGACTGCGCAGGAGGCGGCCGAGCGTCTCGGCGTCAAACTCGACACCCTTTATGCCTATGTCAGCCGCGGCCGGCTGCGCTCGGTTGTCGTTCCCGGTAGCCGCCAGCGGCAGTACCGGGCCGAGGACATCGAGGCGTTGCGCGCCCCGGCTGCGGCGCCGACGCGCGGCCTAGCGGCCGAAGCACTGACGCCGGTCATCGCCTCCTCGATCTGCCTCGTCGAGAATGGGAAATTCTACTACCGCGGCAGGGATGCGCTGCGTCTCGCCGAGACCGCGGCGCTCGAAGATGTGGCATCACTGCTGTGGGAGGATGGCGGCGCTCACCTCGCCCCTTTCGCGGTGTGCGGGGAGCGGGAGGGCCCTGCCGCGATGCGGTGGGGAGGCGCGGCGCCGCTTGGGCTGATCGAGCGCTGTCAGATCCGGCTCGCAATGCTGGCGGACGCGGATTTGCCGGCGCTCGATCTCAACCGTCCGGGGGTCATTCGCACCGGCTATTTGATCCTGCGCGAGCTTGCCGCGTGCGTCGCCCCAAACCCGGCGCCGGCGTTACCGCTTCATCGCCAGCTGGCGGCAGCGTGGGGGGTCGACGAGGCGGGTGCGGACATTTTGCGGCGCTGTCTTGTATTGCTCGCCGACCATGAACTGAACGCCTCGACTTTCGTCGCGCGCTGCGTCGCCTCGACCGCGGCCACACCCTATGCCGTGGTTGCCGCGGCGCTGATGGCGTTATCCGGCCGCCGTCACGGCGGCGCTTCGGCACGCGCCGAGGCGCTGTTGCGCGAGCTTTCCGGCAACGACGACCCGCTCGCAGTGATGGCCGCGCGTCTTGCACGCGGCGAGGAGTTGCCGGGGTTCGGGCACTTCCTTTACCCCGACGGCGATCCCCGCGCGGCAGCGATCCTGACTGCCGTCGGCGAGGCAGTGCCCGCGGCACGCACCGCGATCGAAGCCGCGATGACGGCTGGGACACGGCTGACGGGCCGATTGTCGAATGTCGATTTTGCGCTGGCGGCGGCGACGGCGGCGCTGAAATTGCCGCCCAACGCGGCGCTCGGCCTGTTTGTCGTCGGTCGTACGGTCGGCTGGATCGCCCACGCGATCGAGCAATACGAAAGCGGCGGGTTGATCCGGCCGCGCGCCCGCTATATCGGCCCGCGCCCGGCGCCGAGCTAACCCGGATTCCTCGATGCCGGAACGATCCGAAACGCGGTGCTGACGGGTCCCAATGCTCGCCGCTGCAACGCTTGCCCCGGCACCGAACCCGACCGCGGCGACCTCGACAGCGTTCTCCTCTTCGCTCAAATCTGCGAAACCAGCCGCGCCATTCAGTAAGGCGGCACCGGCTCGGTGACTCGAACGGTCAGATGGCGCTGCGCAAAGCCGTGGCGGCGGGTGAGTATCTCGGCGATGCGGCTGCGATGGCAAATCCGTGGGTCGGCCTCGTAGCACAGCAGGCAGCTCGGCTCGCTGGCGGCGATTTCGGCAGCGCGCTGCAGATCGAGTTCGGCCTCGGGGCGCGCGAGCCTCTCATCTACAATCGCCCAGAACCGCTCCCACTGGCGTCGCCGGTTGGCAAGCCGTCCCTCGGGCGGCGTGCCGAGCGCGGCGAGATGGACATACCTCATCCCGGCTTCCTCGATTGCGGCCGCCAATTGGCGCTTGGAGAAGCCCGGCCTTCGCGAGATCGGCCGGTCGCGCACATCGAGCAATACCCGCACCCCGGCATCGGACAGGGTTGCAATCATATCGCCGGGCAACGCCCTCTCGTAGCCGATCGAATAGAGAAGGTTCACCTTTTACCCATGGCTGCCCGTTTTCCCATGTCTGGCATTTTGTCGGGGGTCACAGCTCCTGTGTTCGGCGTTTCATCGCCTCGTCCCACAGATTGCCGCGGTCGTAATCAAAGATCAGCTTCGGATCGCCGGTTGTCGTGAACCAGTCGTGTGCGGCGATCTCGCCCTCCAGCTGGCCTGGCCCCCAGCCGGCGTAGCCAAAAGCAAACAGGGCCTCCTTGGGACCCTTGTTGTGGCCGATATCACGCAGGATCTGCTTGTCGGCGGTCATCGCCACTTGGTTGTCGACGACCAAGGTCGCGCTGTCGTGATAGTCCGGAGTGTGCACGACAAAGCCCAGTTCCGGCTGTACCGGTCCGCCGGCAAAGACCTCGATGCTGCCCTCCAGTCCCGGACTGCGATCGCCGGTCGCCTCGCTGAGGCTCGCCACCGAACGCCGTTCGATCGGGTGGTTGAGGACGATACCGAACGCGCCGGTATCATCCTGGCGCAGCAGCAGGATGACGGCATGCGCAAACCGCGGATCGCCGATTGTCGGGGCCGCGACCAGCAGCTGCCCGGCGAGCGAGCCGCTGTTCTTCTGGGCTTCCGGCGAGGCGCCAATCAACACCGCCGTAGCAAACAACAGTGCTGCGAACTGCGGCAACCGAGACCGCCATAGTCGGATCGACACCATAACCCAATCTACATCGGCGCTCGTGGCTTCGGGAAGCGGTGCCGAGGCCAAGATCAACGGAGCCAACAGCTCGACGATCGCGGCGGTCCGATCCGGTCGTCTGGTATGGGCGGAGCGGCATTACGGTTGCCGCTATCGGGCGCGCTCTCAAAGCCGTGTCCGGCGCCCCGATCCGACAGCAGATGCCGCCTCTACCGTCTTTTCGCCCGAGGCTGCGGGCTCAACCGGTCGGACGCCGGGGCGAATTAAACTCGAGGAGCGGCCGGCTCAGAAAACCCGCGCGCTCGCCGATCGCTCGCGAACCCAGACTTGCGCCTCGTGGCCGGCGGCGAGCGCGTCGCGGGCCGCATCGACGGCGTCCAGCAACGCCTGTTCCTTGTCCAAATAGGCACC
>DASXMC010000619.1:0-1517 GCA_036495885.1 Allostellaceae bacterium
CGCTGGCCGATCACTTGCAGATCGACCGTCAACACCAGCGCGCTGCATTTGGCGGCGATGGCGCGCTCGATCAGCGATTTGATGAAACCGCGGTCCTTCATCACGTAAAGCTGGAACCAGAACGGCTTGTCGACCGCGGCCGCGATGTCCTCGATCGAGCAGATCGACATCGTGCTCTGGGTGAACGGAATGCCGGCGGCTTGCGCGGCGCGGCAGGCGTGGATTTCGCCGTCGCCATGCTGCATGCCGAGCAGTCCGACCGGCGCCAGGATCAGCGGCAGCGCCGAGGGCTCGCCGAGAATCGTGGTCGACAGGTCGCGTTTGGAAACGTCGACCAGGATGCGCTGGCGAAACTTGATCTGCTGCAAATCATCATGGTTGGCGCGCAGCGTATCCTCGGAATAGGAGCCGCGATCCGCATAGTCGAAGAACGCCTTCGGCACGTTGCGCTTGTGGAGCAGGCGCAGATCCTCGATGCAGGTGATGTGTTTCATAAGAGAGTTCCCGACCCTTCTTGCATTTGCAGCTTTGACGTTCATCTAGCATGGTTGGGCCAGCCGCAAAATCGCCGCGCGGCGCGGGCCCGGTGAACAGGACTCGGGCCAACCCAGGAGGGCCTCCATGACGGGATCACGTTCCGGCGCGAAAGGCGCCAAGGAGAGCGAAAAACGCCGGTTGGACGAAGCGCTGGAGGAGGGGCTGCAGGAGACCTTCCCCGGCTCGGATCCGGTCAGCGTGATCCAGCCGGCGCCCTCGAAAGAGGACAATCGTGTCAGACACAAGGATTAGCGCTGACGCCGGGCTGATGTCCGAATTTGGACATAATTCCTTAGATAACAATGGTTTAGTGAATCGGCACCGGGATGCTCCCGGTAATGATTCATCATATTTTTTGAAGCCATCTTAGGGACAAAGGCTCTATAACCGCCATTATCGCCTTCGATGGCGGGCGTTCGAGGCTTCTTGCCGGGCGGCTGGAACACCCTTGAAGACGCTGGGGGACATATGAACCGCAAATATTTCGGTACCGACGGGATTCGGGGCCGCGCCAATGGCCTGATCACGCCGGAGCTCGCGCTCAAGGTGGGGCAGGCGGCTGGACTGGTGTTTCAGCGCGGCGAGCATCGCCATCGGGTCGTGATCGGCAAGGATACGCGGTTGTCCGGCTACATGATCGAATACGCGATGGTGGCGGGCTTCACCTCGGTCGGCATGGACGTGCTGCTGCTCGGCCCGATGCCGACACCGGCGGTGGCGATGCTGACCAAGTCGATGCGCGCCGATCTCGGCGTGATGATTTCGGCCTCGCATAATCTGTTCGAGGACAACGGCATCAAGCTGTTCGGCCCCCAGTGGTTCAAGCTTTCCGACGACGTCGAAAGGCAGATCGAGCAATTGCTCGACGAGTCGCTCGACAAAAGGCTGGCGCAAAGCGCGAGCCTCGGGCGCGCCCGCCGCATCGACGGCGTCCATGACCGCTATATCGAATTCGCCAAGCGCACGCTGCCGCGCGAGCT
>DASXMC010000620.1:0-1704 GCA_036495885.1 Allostellaceae bacterium
CAGCGACGGCGGCATTCTGATGCTCGGCGGCTCGGAGACGACGGGCAGCCTCGACGACCGGTTCGAGCCGATCTCCAAGGCACAGCGGATCTATCGGCAAATCGGCCGCAGCCGGCCCGGCGAAGTCGATTTTCCGATCGGTTCGGGCGGGCGCGAGCGAGCGATTTGGCCGGGAGGGCCCCACCCGGCAGCCGCGCGTGGCATCAGCCCCGGCGACCTTACGCACCGCCTGCTGATCAAGACCTATGCGCCCGGGTCGGTCCTGATCAATCGCAAATACGAGTGCCTCTATTACTCGGGGCCGACAGACCGTTATTTGCGGGTGGCCGCGGTGAGCCCAGCCGCGATCTGCTCGACATGGCGCGCGAGGGGCTCCGCAACAAGCTCAGGACGGTGATCCAAGAGGCGAGCCGGGAGCACACGCCCGCGACCGCCACGGGCGCACAGGTGAGCTACGGCGGCGTTGCTGTCACGGTCCGCATCGAGGTCCATCCGGTCCAGCGCGAGGACGAGGAGTTGCTGCTGGTCAGCTTCTTCGACGAACCCGCGCGCGAACGCGGGGTGGACCAACCAGTCCAGCCGGTGGATGACCTCTCGCGGATCGCGGAGCTCGAGCAGGAACTCGACGCCACCCGGAAGGAGCTGGAGAGCGCGATCCATGACCTGGAGATCGCCAACGAGGCACAAAAGGCGATCAACCAGGAAGCCATGTCGGCTAACGAGGAGTTCCAGTCGACAAACGAAGAGCTGATGACCTCAAGGGAGGAACTCCAGTCGCTCAATGAAGAGCTCACCGCCCTCAACAGCCAGCTTCAGGAAACGCTCGAACGCCAGCGCAGCACGTCCAATGATTTGCAGAACATACTGGACAGCTCCGGGGTGGCGACCCTGTTCCTGGACAGCGCGCTCAACATCCGCTTCTTCACGCCGGCGGCCAAATCGCTGTTCCGGGTCATCACCACCGACATCGGCCGGCCGCTCGCCGATCTCACCCCGATCGCTGCCGACCGCGATCTCCTGGCCGACGCCCGCGCGGTGCTCACCACACTCGCGCCGCTGGGGCGCGAGATCGAAGCCGATGGCGGCGCCTGGTACGTCCGCCGCATCCTGCCCTACCGCACCCAGGACAACCGGATCGACGGTGTGGTCATCACTTTCGCGGACATCTCCGAGATAAAGGCGGCGGAACGCGAGATCCGGGCAGCGCGCGCCTATTCCGACAGCATCTTCGACACGATCCGCCAACCGCTTGTCGTGCTAGACGAGGAATTGCGAGTCGTCTCGGCCAACCGTTCCTTCTACCGGTCCTTTGGCCTCGACCACGAGGAAACCGTCGGCCGGCCGCTAGGAGTCGCCGAGGATAGCCATCCGCAAATCCCGGGGTTGCGTGGCTTTCTGGAGCGGGTCCGGGCTGAGCCCGCACCAACCGAGGATTACGAGGTCGAGGTCGAGCTTCCGCTGCTCGGGCGGCAGCTCCTTCTGCTGAATGCACGGGAGATCCGCGACGGGCCGCTGGGTGGACGTAAGTTCCTGCTCGCGGTCGACGACATCACCGAACGCAACCAAGCGACCGAGGCGTTGGAAGCCGCCAGGCAGGAGGCCGAGCGGGCCAATCTCGGCAAGTCACGGTTTCTTGCCGCTGCCAGCCATGATCTGCGCCAACCGTTGCAGACGATCAGCCTGTTGCACGAGATATTGGCGAAG
>DASXMC010000621.1:0-5035 GCA_036495885.1 Allostellaceae bacterium
ACCTTGTATTCCATCGTCATTCCGATGCCGCCGTGCAGCTGGATCGCCTGCTGGCCGACAAATTTCCCCGAGCGCCCGATCTGCACCTTGGCCGCCGCCACCGCATTGCGGCGCTCGACGGCGTCTTTCTCGGCTGCCATCATGGTCGCGAACATCGCCATGCTGCGGGCCTGCTCCAGCGCTACCAGCATGTCCACGGCGCGGTGCTGTAACACTTGAAAGCTGCCGATCTCGCGCCCGAATTGGCGGCGCG
This sequence comes from Allostellaceae bacterium, assembly GCA_036495885.1. GTDB lineage: Bacteria > Pseudomonadota > Alphaproteobacteria > ATCC43930 > CGMCC-115725 > AP-15. The sequence goes on from DASXMC010000621.1 coordinate 254, forward strand.
TCTTAAGATAGTCGACGGTCAGCTCGTGCATGACTGCCATCGCACCCACCGCTTCGGCGCAAAGGGCTGCAATCGCCTCGTCAACCACGCGCTCGATGAGCGGCAGGCCGGCCCCGGCTTCGCCGATTACACTTTCCGGCTCGACCCGCACCCCGGCGAACGTGACCTCGGCGGCGCGCAGCCCATCCTGGGTCGGATAGCCGCGGCGCGATACTCCCGCGGCGCCAGCATCGACGAGGAAGACGCCGATACCGTCGCGGTCCCGGCGACTGCCGCCGACCCGCGCGCTGACGATCAGCTTGTCGGCGCTGTCGCCGTGCAACACCACCCCTTTTTCACCGTCGAGCACCCAGCCGCCTCCATCGCGGCGCGCTGTGGTCGCAATATCGGCGAGGTTCCAGCGCGACTGACGCTCGGTCTGGGCAAAGGCCAGGGTGAGACTGCCGTCGGCGATTTTCGGAACCAGCTCGGCGCGCAGTGCCGAGGCGGCACCGTGGCGCAGAAAGCCGCCGCCCAATACCACCGTCGTCAAATAGGGTTCGAGCGCCAGCGCGCGGCCAAAGGCCTCCATGACCAGCATCGTTTCGACCGGGCCGCCGCCAGAGCCGCCCTCGGCTTCGGCAAAGGGGAGGCCGAGCAGGCCCAGCTCGGCATACTGCCGCCACAGCTCGCGGCTCCATCCCTCAGGGTTTTGGGCATAGGCCTTGCGCTGCTCAAAGGCGTAGCGATCGGCGATCAGCCGGTCGAGGCTTTCCTTCAACAGCCGCTGCTCTTCGCTCAGATCGAAATCCATCGGCCCCATCCTCCCTAAACCACCGGTGGCCCCTCACCCCCTCTCTCTCCCCGCGCGCGGGGAGAGAGAGGGACCCGCGCAGCGGAAGGGTGAGGGGCGGACCCGGAAACCGCTATAACCCCAGGATCGCCTTGGCGACGATGTTCTTCTGGATTTCGTTGGTGCCGCCGTAGATCGAGGTCTTGCGCCAGTTGAAATAAGTCGGTGCGATCGGACCCGCCCATTCGGGGCCGATCGGCGGCTCGTTCCAGCGCTCGTCGTCTTCACGCTCGGGCTGATAGGGGAGCGCATAAGGGCCGACGACTTCCATTAACAGCTCGGTCGTGGCCTGCTGGATTTCGGAGCCCTTGATCTTCAGGATCGAGGATGCCGGATCGGGTTTATTGTCGGTGCGGTGGCGCTCGGCCGCGACCACCCGCAGCTGGGTCATTTCGAGCGCCTTCAGCTCGACCTCGACGGCAGCCAATTTTTCTCGGAAGCGCTCGTCCTCGAGCAGCGGCCGGTCGCCGTCGCGTTCGAGTGCCGCCAATTCCTTGATGCGGCGCAGCCGTTCTTTCGACAAGCCAACGCGGGCGATCCCGGTGCGCTCTCGGCCGAGCAGATACTTGGCGTAATCCCAGCCCTTATTTTCCTGACCGACCAGGTTTTCCGCCGGCACCTTGACATCATCGAAAAAGACTTCGTTGACCTCGTGGCCGCCCTCGATCGTGACGATCGGCCGCACCGTGATGCCCGGTGTCTTCATATCGATCAGCAGGAACGAGATCCCTTCCTGCTTTTTTGCCTGCGAGTCGGTGCGCACCAGGCAAAAGATCCAGTCGGCGTGCTGCGCCAGGGTAGTCCAGGTCTTCTGCCCGTTGACGATATAATGGTCGCCCTCGCGTTTGGCTGCGGTTCTGAGCGAAGCCAGATCAGAGCCCGCACCCGGCTCGGAAAAACCCTGGCACCACCAATCGTCGAGATTGGCGATGCGCGGCAGGAAATGCTTTTTTTGCGCCTCTGAGCCGAACGCGATCATGACCGGGCCGACCATGGTCACGCCAAAGCCGAGGGGCTGGGGTGCGGGGGTCAATTGCAGCTCTTCTTGAAAGATGTATTGCTGCACCGGCGTCCAGCCGGTGCCGCCCCATTTGACCGGCCAGTTCGCGACCGCCCATCCCTTTTGGTTCAGGATACGCTGCCAGGTGATGATGTCGTCTTTGGCGAGATGCTTGCCTTCAACAAGCTTCGTGCGAATTGCATCGGGCAAGTTGTCGTGAAAGAAGCCGCGCACCTCGTCGCGAAAGGCCAGCTCCTCACGCGTGAAACGCAGATCCATGGCAATTTTGCTCCCGGTTTTCCGTCATCCCCGTGCAAGCAGGGATCCAGGGCCGAGGAAAATGCCTGCGGCCCTGGATCCCCGCTTTCGCGGGAACGACGAGGTGAACGGATCAGTTGTGCAACTCACGAGGCGAACCCGCGACCTTCGGCGGCGAGGCGCTCGATCAGCGGCGCCGGCTGCAAGCTGTCGTCGCCGGACCGTAGCGCGTAATGCAGGAGCCGGTCGCGAATGTGCGCGATACCCTGCCGGTCGGCGTAATACATCGGGCCGCCGCGCCATACCGGCCAACCATAGCCGTAGACCCAGACCACGTCGATGTCGCCGGGCCGCGCGGCGATGCCCTCTTCCAGAATGCGCGCCCCCTCGTTGACCATCGGCAACACCGTGCGTTCGACGATCTCGTCTGCCCCGATATGGCGGCGGGATATGCCGGCCCGGGCCGAGGCGTCGACAATGACGCGCTCGACCTCAAGATCGGGGATCGGCGTGCGCGAGCCCTGCTCGTAGCGGAAATACCCCTTGCCGGTCTTCTGGCCGAACCGACCGGCTTCGCACAGCGCATCTTCGATCACGGCATGCTCGCCGCGCGATTTGCGGATCAGGCAGCCAACATCGAGCCCGGCCAGATCCATCATCGCAAATGGCCCCATCGGCAGTCCAAACTCGACAAGCGCGGCCTCGACCTCGTGCGGCAGGGCCCCTTCGAGCAGCAACCGTTCGGCCTCGATCGAGCGCTGCGCCAGCATCCGGTTGCCGACAAAGCCATAGCACACCCCGACCACGACCGGGACCTTGCCGAGGCGCCGCGCCAGGCTCAGTGCGGTGGCGATTGCGTCGGGCGCGCTGTCGGCGCCGCGAACGATCTCCAAAAGCCGCATGACATTGGCCGGGCTGAAGAAATGGGTTCCGACGACATCCCGCGGCCGTGCCGTCGCGCGGGCGATTTCGTCGACATCGAGGGTCGAGGTGTTGGTCGCCAACAGGGCACCGGGTTTGGCGACCCGGTCGAGCTCGGCGAACACCCGTTTTTTGAGCTCCATATCCTCGAACACGGCCTCGATCACGACATCCGCCTCGGCCGCCGCATCGATGCCGACGGCGCCGGTCATCAGCCCGAGGCGCCGCTCCATGTCCTCGGCGCTGAGCCCGCCACGCGCCATGGTTGCACGATAGTTGGCGGCGATCCCCTCGCGGCCCTTCTGCAACAGATCGGCACTGGTCTCGATGACGGTCACCGGAATGCCGGCATTGGCAAAGCACATCGCGATGCCGCCCCCCATCGTGCCGGCGCCGAGAACCGCAGCATGGGCGATCGGACGCGGCCGGGTGTCTTCGGGCAGATTTCGCACCTTTGCGCGCTCGGCAAAAAAGACATGGCGCTGCGCCTTTGACTGGTCGCCGGCGACAAGCTTGCGAAACAGCTCGCTCTCGCGCCGCAGGCCTTCGTCAAATGGCAGGGTGAAAGCGTTGCGCACCGCCTCGACACAGGCCGCAGGGGCCTCGCGGCCCCGTAGCCGGCGGGTCAGCGCCGCTGCCGCCTCCTCGAATGGGCGCGGATCGGCGCGGGCCGCCAAGAGCTTGTCGTCGCGGTCGCGGACGCGCTGAAGCGGCCGCTTTTCTGAGACGACGCGCCGGGCAAAAGCGACCGTCGCGGCACCGAGATCGCCCTCGGCAATCTCGTCGATAATGCCGTCGGCGCATGCTTCCGCAGCACCGACCGGGTCGCCGGTCACGATCATTCGCAACGCTTTTTCAGGACCGAGGAGGCGCGGCAGCCGCTGCGTCCCGCCGGCGCCAGGCAGCAAACCGAGCTTGACTTCGGGCAGCCCCAGGCGGGCGGTTGGTGCTGCAATCCGAAAATGACAGGCGAGCGCCAGCTCGAACCCGCCGCCCAACGCGGTGCCGTGCACGGCCGCGACCACCGGCTTTGGCATCGCCTCGACCTCGGCGATGACCTCGCCGAGACCGGGCATTTGCGGCGGCTTGCCGAATTCGGTGATGTCGGCCCCGGCGAAAAAGGTGCGCCCGGCGCAGGCAATGACGACCGCTGCGACCGAGGCGTCGTTCCGAACTCGGGTCAGGGCTTCGGCGAGACCGGCGCGGACCTCGTGCTTCAGCGCGTTTACCGGCGGGTTGTCGACCGTGACAATCGCGATTTCACCGCCGGCCGCCGCCAAAGCCGGCTCGCGGCGCAGATCGACGCTGGCATTGATGTTGCCCATGACGTGTTCCACCCTGTTCTTCTGGCTGAGCTTAGCCGCAACCGCTCCGCCAAAGAAGAGGCGAGCAACAGCCCCGGCTAACCATCGGTATGCGTTGAGAACACGCGGACCAGATCGGCGACGGTCGCCTGCGGATCATCGGCACGCATGACGTCGCCCATCACCGCGACGCCCGCAGCACCCGCGGCGCGGCACAACCCGGCATTCTCGGCGGTGATCCCGCCCAGCGCCAACACCGGTCCGGGTGCGGCGGCTGCGGCGGCAAGGCCGTCGAGACCGAGTGCGGGGCCATACCCGGGCTTGCTCGCGGTCAAAAACACCGGGCTGATCGTCACGTAATCCGCCCCAGCGCGCAGCTGGGCCGCAGCATCGGCTGCGCTGTGCGCGGAAACGCCGATCAAGGCGCGCAGCAGCCGCGCGCGCGCCGTCGCGGGATCGCTCTTGCC
>DASXMC010000622.1:0-8278 GCA_036495885.1 Allostellaceae bacterium
GAGAGCCCGGGGATCGAATGTCCTTCGCCCGAGTTGGCGTTGCCGATCACCGCAACCGGCGCAATAGAGCGAAAGGCAGGCGTGCGGCTGGTCGATGCCGCCCGCAAACGGGTGTCGATTACCGCCTCCGGCTGGCAGCACTTCTGATGCTGACCGGCACCAGGCGCACCGTGCTGATGCTCGCCGGCTGCCAGGCGCTGTCGATGACCGGCGGCAGCATTGTCGGACTGACCGGCGCGATCGTCGGTAACATGCTGACGCCGGACAAGGCGTTGTCGACCCTGCCGATCGCGGTGCAGCAGGCCGGGGTAATGGCGGCGACGATCCCGGCGGCGCTGCTGATGGCGCGGATCGGCCGCCGACCCGGCTTCTGGCTCGGCACCGCGATCGGCGGCGTTGGTGCCGTGATTGCGACCTGGGCAATCTTTCGCAGCAGTTTCGAATGGTTCTGCTTCGGCACCTTTCTGCTTGGAGCCAATCGCGGCGCGACGCAGCAATACCGCTTTGCCGCCGCCGAAATCGCCGACGACGCGTTTCGCTCGAAGGCGATTTCGCTGGTGCTGGCGGGTGGCGTCGTCTCGGCGGTGTTCGGCGCTGAAGTCGCTAAATGGTCGCGCGACCTGTTCGAGCCGGTGCTGTTCGCCGGCTGCTATGCCCTGATCCTCGTGCTGTTTCTCGCGTCGGCTGTCCTGCTGTATTTCGTCGAGCTGCCGCGGCCGGCGACACCGGTGTTGGCCGGCGGTGGCCGGCCGTTGCGCGAGATCGCGATGGAGCCATCGTTCATCGCGGCGGCGGTGGCGGGGATGATCGCCTATGGCGTCATGTCACTGGTGATGACTGCGACGCCGATCGCGATGCTCGATTGCGGGCATGAATTTGCCGCCGCCGCTTTGGTCATCCAGTGGCACTCGCTTGGCATGTTCGCTCCGAGCTTTGTCACCGGCCACCTGATCACCCGCCTCGGGTTGACGCGGATCATGCTTATCGGCGCCGTGCTACTGCTGCTGTGCAGTCTCATCAACCTATCCGGTCTCGCTACCTTCAATTTCTGGGCCGCCAATGTTTCGCTTGGGGTCGGCTGGAATTTTCTGTTTGTCGGCGCCACGACGCTGCTGACCCGCACTTACACCGGCGCCGAAAAGGGCAAGGTTCAAGCATTCAACGATTTTCTCGTGTTTGGCACAGTAACACTGTCATCGTTCGCTTCGGGCGCGATGCGATCGGGCGCTGGCTGGATCACGGTGCAGATCGCCGTCGTGCCGTTCGTCCTGATCGCCGGGGTGGCGGTGCTGTGGTGGCGCCACCGCGACGCGAGCGGCACCGCGATGCTACGCCCTGCTGAACCCATGTAAACAGGTCGGCCATGATGCTCCTTGATTTTTGGGTTCAATCAGCGCGCGCAGGAGGGTTTTCAACGTCGCGAAAGTGCCCTCCTCGGCGCCCATCAGCGGCGAATAACCGGCGACATCCGCCACCAGAAAAGGTGGCCAGCCGAAACTCGACTCGGTCCTTGTTCAAGGTGCCCTCCTGAATGACGGGTTCGGGGCAACTTGAGCCACCCGCCGTGCAGCGCCGCGATCTGTTCCAGCGGGAATATGCCGGCCCGACCCTGCGCGACAATTTGGGCTTGGCGATGCCGCGCGCCGTGGATTGGCACGCGGCGCGGCGGCGGGCTGCAGAATAAGACTCTCGGGTCGCTAACGGCTCAGCCCGGGACCTCCAGGCTGAGCAGCGGTGCGTATTGCTGCCCGCCATAGGCGTCGCTGTCGAGTTTGGAGCCGGAGCTTTGCGGACGGGGGAAGCTCACCTTGATCGCCTGCGCCATGTCATGGTTGACGACGATGATCTCGTTCGGGCTGCGGTTGTAAAGCCGGGCGATCGCTGCGCGGTTGACGATTTCGGCATCACGCGCCCGGCGATAGGCGTCTGCGTCGTCGAACATGATGTCGATAGTCAACCAGAATGGGCCAGCGTTCTTCGAGCGCACCAGTTTTGCCAGGTCGCCTAATGTCGCCATCGGTCAGATCTCCGCGTACTCGGTATGGAACAGCGAGGTCGGGTTGTCCGGCACGAGCACATGGTTGAGGTGGAACTCGTACACCGCGCCGCGATCGATCTCGGGCGGCGAGTAGGGGAACGCGACCCCCGAAATCAGCCCGTTCCATCTCGGGATCGGGTTGTGTACGGCCATATGCGATAGGCTGGTCGCGATCGACCGCGACAGCTCTTGCGAGTCGCTGATGACGTCCCACAGGATAAAGGCCTCATGGCCGCCAACTTTGCCGCGCAGAGGCTCCAGCGCGCCCATGACCCCGTCGCGGCCATAGACCCTCGTGACGATCTCGTAGGGCTGGTTGCCGACCGTATTGCGGATACGCGTCTTGACGTTTTCGTCGAGCTGCGCGAGCCAGCTGTCGATCTCCGACAGGATGTACGGGTCGCGCACCCCGCCCATCAGGATCGTCGAGTAGCCGACCCGGCGCACGCCCTCCAGCTTGATCGTGTATTCCGGGTCATGCACGAACTCCGAGCCGGAGACCCGCACTGCACGGTCGGATACCGCTTCATAGCGTGCATTGTTGGTGCGCAAGGTGCCAGACGGCTCCTTGAGCTCGAACGGATCGGCATTTTCGTAGAGCGTGTGCGAGGCGACGCTTTGCGGCGTGCAGCGGTAATCGTCGCGTAGCGGAAAGACCTCGAAATTATCTTCGTGCAGCACCGCCATCATGCTGTCAGGCGCGGTGCGCACGGTGACAGCCGCGGCACCGCACTCGAGAATTTTCGCCATGTGCCAGACTACGGCTGGCTTGTAGCCCTCCAGCAACGGCATCGCCGAGAAGATCGAGGTGTCGCTACTACGCCCGGCGACGACGATCTGCGCCCCCGCTCTCAGCGCTTCCTGGATTGGCTCGACCCCCATCATCCCGACTATGTGAGTGGCCGCATCGATGTCGGCATCGGTCAGCGGCGCCGAGGGCGGCAAGGGGCGCGCACGGCCATCGCGCAAGTGGTGCCGGACAACCTCTTGCGGCAACTCCGAATGAATGACAGCGAGCTTGAAGTGAAGATCCTGCTCGCGGGCAATCTCGTCCACGATGCCAACCATCCAGGCAAGCCCCTGATCCGAGCCCGATGTGCCGGCCGATCCGATGATCAGCGGGATACCCGCCTTGACCGCGCGGGTCATCATGATCTCTGTGTCGCGCTTGACCGCCGCCGCGGAGAACATGCAGGTGCCGGTGGCCAGCGGACCGGGGCCGGGATCGGTGCTACCGGCATCGCAGCCGATCATCCGGGCGCCGAGCGAAATCGCCTTGTCGAGCGACTCCGCGCGAAACCCCGAGCCGAGCATGCCCGTCGCCGAAACCAGTGGAAATGATGCCATTGCCACGCTCCTCGATCGCCGCTCGGAGCGCAGGATATCGCCTGACGTACAGTCCGGAAACCATGGGTTTGTCTCTTCCGTCAGGTCTTGCTTTCGGCCGCCTGTGCGGGCGGAATGCAATTGCTGAGACCTTTGGCAATTGGGAACGGCGCCATGACGATGGAAAGGCAACCGTTGCGCAGCTTCCTGTTCGCGCCGGGAAACCATTCGCGGCGGGTCGAGAAAGCGCTGTCGCTCGATGCCGACGCGGTGATCCTCGATCTCGAAGACGCTGTCGCCACCGCGGAGAAGCCGGCGACCCGCGAGGCGATTGCCGCGGCGCTCGGGCGGCCGCGTCGGGGATGGCTCTATGTCCGTGTGAATGCCGCCGATACCGATTTCTGCTACCGCGACCTCCTGGCGATCGTCAGGCCCGGGCTCGACGGCATCATTCTGCCGAAGGTGGAAAGCCCCGCCTCGCTCGCAACGGTCGACTGGCTAGTCTACCAGCTTGAGCGCGAGCGCGGCCTACCGCCCGGGACTGTGGATCTGATCCCGATAATTGAGACAGCGCGCGGTCTTGACCGGATCGGCGGAATTCTGGGAGACGGTGCGCGAGTGAGGCGGGTCGCGTTCGGTGCCGGCGATTTCACGCTCGACGTCAACATGGTCTGGAGCCGCGGAGAGGCAGAGCTGGCCCATGCCCGCGCGGCGATCGTTACGGCTTCCCGTGCTGCAGGGCTCGAGGCACCGCTCGATACGGTCTGGGTCGATCTGGCCGACCGCGAGGGGCTCGAAGTCTCCGCGCACACGGCGTTGGGCTTTGGTTTCCAGGGAAAGATGTGCATCCACCCAGACCAGATCGCAGTTGTGAACCGGGTCTTTACTCCGACCACCGCGGAGATCGCCGCTGCAGAGCGCGTCGCCGCCGCCTTCGCCAACGCCGAGGCGAAGGGCAGCGCGGCGATCCAGCTCGACGGCAAATTCATCGATTACCCGATCGTCTATCGGGCGCAGCGGGTATTGCGGCGGGTTGCCGCCATCCGCGCGCGGGAGGAAAAGCGATGACGGGAAAACCAACCGGGCCACTTGATGGCGTCACAGTCCTCGATCTCTGTAGCTATCTAGCCGGGCCCTATGGCTGCACACTGCTCGCCGACCTCGGCGCCAATGTGATCAAGATCGAGTCGCCACAGGGCGACATGCTGCGTCAGTTCCCCTCAAGTCTGCCGGGAGAGAGCCGCTTCTTTCTCGGCACTAACCGCGGCAAGCGCGCGCTCGCACTAGACCTGAAGAAGCCCGAGGGCTTGGCGGTGTTGCATCGGATGGTCGCTACCGCGGATGTTCTGGCCGAAAATTTCCGTCCTTCGGTACCGGCCCGGCTCGGGATCGACTACCCGCGACTTCGGGCGATCAATCCGCGCCTCGTCTATGCCGGCTTGACCGGCTACGGCGACAGCGGGCCCCTCAGCGACAAGGGCGGGTTCGACCAGGTGTTGCAGTGCCTCTCCGGCATCGCGGTGTTCCAGGGGGGCGACGCCGACCGGCCGCAAGTGGTGCTCGGCTCGGTGCTCGACTATTTCACCTCGGCGCTCCTCGCCTATGGTGTAGCCGCCGCCCTGTTCCACCGTGAGCGCAGCGGCCAGGGACAGTATCTCAGCCTGTCACTGTTACGCAGCGCCTTGACCATCCAGGCCGGGCGTTTCGTCTGGGCCGACCGCGAGGGCCGGGACGTCGCCCGCGATTCCGGAACCGGCGGGATGACCGGTATCCACCCGACAAAACAGGGCGCGCTCTATATCTCGGTGCACTCCAACCATTTTTTCGCTGCCCTGTGCGAGCTAATCGGGCGCCCCGCGCTGGCGAGCGACCCTCGCTGCGCGACGATGCGCAGCCGCGCCGCCCATTCCGCTGAGCTGGTGCCGGAACTGCACGCCGCTCTCGCCACACGCACCGCGCTGGAGTGGGAGGAGATCTTCGGCGAGCGCGTTCCCTGCGCGGCGGTGCGGCGGATCGAGGATATGTTCGATCACCCGCAGGTCCTCGCAGAGGAGTTGGTGACGACGCTCGATCACCCGGTCGTGGGGCACTACCGGACGATGACCAAGCCGGTCAAATTCTCCGACACGCCGGGGCCATCGCCCGCCGCCTCCCCGACATTCGGCCAACACAGCGACGAGGTTCTCGCGGCGCATGGCTATTCAGCGGCCGACATCGCGTCCTTGCGCGAGCACGACATCATCCGGTGAGGCGGCGGTCGCGGCATCTGTCAATCCGGGACTGTCGTCGGGATGGCTGCCTCCGGCTGCATCACCCCGTTCGGATGAACGTGGTCCGGCATCCTGCGAGCCCCAGCCAACAGTACTAACCGCTCTCCGGCGGGGGCCTATTGTGCGGTGATGCCGCCGTCGATGACGAGCCCCGCGCAGGTCATGAAGGCGGCATCGACAGCGGCGAACGAAACCCGACCGGCCGTCAGCCTGCCGGTCCCCAGGTCGGGACGGAAAGCGGGCTCAATTAATCGAACCGGGAAGCGGAGTTCGCCGTGCATTTTTACTCCGGCTCGCCGATGCATTTTTTCCTTCGTCACTGCCACCCGCCCAGGATCGAAGCCGAAATTCGATCCTACCCTTTATACACCAGCCCAGCTCGACCTGATCGAGCGGGTGTTGCGGATCGGCAGGCCCTGCCGGCAACCCAAGCCCAGGATGCTGGCGGCGCGTGAGCCTCGCCAGCGGGAGGCGCGAACCGGTGCTAATGAGGTTCCCGGTATATCAACAGCCGTCCGACCGCGGTCTAGACTCGAGTCTCTACCGTAGTCGCTGTCATTAAGCTCGTCATATTGTGGAGCCGGTACCGGCACCGTGCAAAGGTGGGCCCTCCTGAAGCCAGGCTCCGTTAGAATGCTAGGGCGTAAGTCGGTCTGCGCGGATCTGCGCCGGCAGAGAGCGTGCCCATGTCCGGGTCCCGACGCGTGACCACCGCACCGATGCCGCAAGCGCCGACAACTTCAATCGTGTGGCCGAGGGTCCGCAGCTCGTCACGGACGAGTTCAGAGATACCGGGCTCGACGCTCAATAAGCCCGGCCTGTACGAATGTGGCCAGAACGAGTCAACGAGGGTTTCCGTCGCAAACCTTGGCGCCTCGACTGCCTGCTGAGGGTTCATGTCGAACACCAGTATGTTGAGGATCATTTGAAGATTTGCCTGACCCTGATCGTCGCCGCCGGGACATCCCGCCGTCGCGATCGGTCGGCCGCGTTCGCATATTAGATAGCTGATCAGAGTGGTGCGCGGCCGCTTGCCCGGCGCGAGGGCGTTGGGATGCCCCTCCTCAAGAGAAAACATCTCGCTCCTGGTGCTGAGCGTGCAGCCCAGTTCGGGAGAGAAAACCGATTTGCGGAAGACGCCGCCGCTCGGCGTGAGCGCGATCATGTTGCCATCGCGATCGATGCACGCGATGTGAGTGGTGCCATCCTTCGCGTGAGCAGCCGACGGATTCGTCGTCGCTGCGGATAGTGGTGGCGGTGCAATCACGCTCTGTCGGATGTGTCTGACTTCACCTGGCGGTGGCGCCTCCTGCATCGCGCGGTCGGCCCGGATGAGCGCGGCGCGCTCTCGCAGATAGACCGGCGAGAGGAGCTCGGCTAACGGGACCTCAGGTGAGTCGCCGTAGTATCGCTCGCGGTCGGCGAAAGCGAGCTTCAGCGCCTCAGCGACTGTATGCACGTAGCGCCCAGAATTGTGCCCCATCGACTTTAGATCGAACGTCTGGAGCAGTCCGAGCGCCTGCTTGACGACCGGCGCCTGCGTCCACGCGGACTGACCCAAGATCTCACGATCCGCAAAGGTCATCGATAGTGGCGGCTCGAACTGCGCGCGATACTCCGCCAGATCGGCGGCACGCAGGAGGCCGCCCCACTTTTCCGAGAAGGCGCCGATCGTGTCGGCAATATCACCACGGTAAAATCGCTCGCGCACCGCGCGGATACCGTCGAGCCTATCAGCTCCACCCTGTGTGCCGGCGGCTACCAATTTTTTCAAAGTTCCAGCGAGCGCCGGCTGCCGGAACCGTTCGCCAACCCGCGGCACCTGCCCAGCTGGATAAAACACCGCCTCGCCGCCGGGTGGATAGAGCGCAAATTGCGAGCGCGTCTCCCGAATCGACAGCATGCGATGCATATATTCGTACATCGGGAAGCCCTGCTCCGCGTACTCCAGGGCGGGTGCGAGCACCTCCACGATGGTGCGTGTGCCGAACGTTTCGAGAAGCTTTAGATAAGCGTCGACCGCACCCGGGACGGTAAAGGAAAGATGTGCGTCACGGCCTGGACCGGTCGGGATCCGCGGAAAGCCATTCTTTGCAAAGGTGGCAATCGTCGCCAGCGCCGGGGCCGGACCTTGTCCACTGAGCACAAGTGTCTGGTCGCCCTTCGCGTCATGGATGATTGCCACACATTCGCTGCAGAGCGAGTAAGATGCAGTGGGCTCGATCACGGCCGCCGCAAAACCGGCTGCTGCGGCTGCGTCAAACGCGTTGCCTCCCGAGAGCAACATACGCATCCCCGCCATCGAGACCAGCGGATGACCGGATGAGATCACGCCCCCGCTGCCGGACACGACCGGCCGCGTGGTCGCCCAATCGACACTGTGATGCTCGTCGGGCTGCTGCTGGATCTGGTTCTGCATGGCTTCGTTGCTCAACGGCTCGAGTTATTCTGGCTCGGCCTGGAAAGCGTTTTCTCGAAATAGAGCCGTCGCACTCCGGAGCCGACCGTCTTATTGCTAGCATGCTCCGCCAACTCTTCGTGGACAAGACGGTAACCCCCGCTTCGATGGTGCCGCCGAGCTGCTCCTTCGGGCTCTTGCGCATTACGTCAGGGCTAACAGCTGTGGTCCGGTTTGGGGCACGAA
>DASXMC010000623.1:0-1582 GCA_036495885.1 Allostellaceae bacterium
TCGACGCAGAGCCGCAGGATGTCGGCGCCAAACGCCTCGGCTCGCTCGATCTCGCCGGGTTGGTTGGCGTCGTAGAGGATCAGCGGGTGCAAATTGCCGTCGCCGGCGTGAAATACGTTGGCGACGCCGAGCCCGTATTGCTCCGACAAACCGCGCATCCGGCCCAGCACCTCGGCGAGGCGGCCGCGCGGGATCGTCCCGTCCATGCAATAATAATCCGGCGAGATGCGGCCGACCGCAGGAAACGCGGCTTTGCGCCCCGACCAAAATGCCAGCCGCTCGGCTTCGTCGTGGCTGACCCGCACCGTTGCGGCGTGGTGATCGCGGGCAATGCCCTCGACCTTGGCTATCAGATGATCAATTTCGGCCGGCGGCCCGTCGAGTTCGACGATCAGCAAGGCCTCGGCATCGAGCGGGTAGCCGGCCTCGACAAAAGCCTCGGCGGCATGGATCGCAGGCCGATCCATCATCTCCATGCCGCTCGGGATGATGCCGGCACCGATTACCGCGGCGACGCATTCTCCGGCGTCCTCGGTCTTGCCAAAACCGATGAGCATGGCGCGCGCCGCGGCAGGTTTCGGCAGAATGCGCACCGTCGCTTCGGTCACCACGCCGAGCAACCCCTCGGAGCCCGTGATGACCCCGAGCAGATCGTAGCCCTCAGCGTCGAAATGCTTGCCGCCGAGGCGGATGACCTCGCCATCTAGCGTCACCATCTCGATGCCGAGAAGGTTGTTCGTGGTCAGCCCATATTTGAGGCAATGCACGCCGCCCGAGTTTTCGGCGATATTGCCGCCGATCGTGCAGGCGATCTGACTCGACGGGTCGGGGGCGTAGTAGAAGCCAGCGTCCGCGACCGCCTGGGTCAATGCCAGATTGGTGACGCCGGGTTGTGCTGTGATGCAGCGGTTGTCGTAATCGATGTCGAGGATACGGTTGAACTTGGCCATGCCCAGCAACACGCCGTCGGCCAATGGCAACGCACCCCCCGAAAGCGATGTCCCGGCGCCGCGTGGCACGATTTTGACGCCCATTTCCTGGCAGTAGCGCAGGATCGCCGCAACTTCCTCGACCCGCGACGGCAATACCACGACGAGCGGCAGTTGCCTGTAGGCGGTGAGCCCGTCGCTCTCATAGGCGCGACGCTCGGGTTCGGACGCGATCACCCCGTCACCGGGGACGATTCGGCGCAATGCTCCGACGATCTCGGCCCGCCGCTGCAAAACCGCCGCGTCGGGTGTCGGCATCTTCATCGGGCTGGTCTCCGCCGGGCGGCGGCGCGCCGATCAGCCTTGGCGCGCCTTGTATCGCGGGTTTGCTTTGTTGATCACGAACACCCGCCCCTTGCGCCGCACGATGCGGCAGTTCTTGTCGCGCTTTTTGAGGGTCTTCAACGAGTTGACGATCTTCATATCATGTGCTCGATCTTCATATGTACTCAAATTGAGGTGCCGGACCTCGACGCCGGGCTTGGTGCGGTCGAGAAGACTCGAACTTCCACGGAGTTTCCCCCACAGCGACCTCAACGCTGCGCGTCTACCAATTCCGCCACGACCGCACGGCAGGGGGATGGTCTCGCATC
>DASXMC010000624.1:0-3490 GCA_036495885.1 Allostellaceae bacterium
CGCTCGAGATCGCCGATCCGCAAGTCCGGTATTGCGGCACATTGGGCGGCAACCTCGCCAATGGCGATCCGGGCAATGACATGCCCGCGGTCATGTTGGCGCTCGATGCGACGTACCGGCTGCAGCGGCAGGGTGCGAAACGCGAGATTGCGGCTCGCGACTTTTACCAGGGCATGTTTTCGACGGCGCTGCAGCCGGGCGAAGTCCTCGTCTCGGTCCGGGCGCCGATTTGGCCCGCGGGTCACGGTTATGCTTATCTCAAGCAAAAGCGCAAAGTCGGCGACTACGCGACCGCCGCGGCTGCGGTGGTGTTGACGATGTCGCGGGGAACCTGCAGCGCTGCTGCGATAGCACTGACCAATGTCGGCGATACGCCCTTACTGGCCAAGGACGCGGCCGACGCCGTGCGCGGCACCGCAATGGACGATGCGGCGATCACCCAGGCGGTGGAGCGCGCGCAAGCGATCACAAACCCGGCCGCGGACGGCCATGGTCCGGCCGAATTCCGCACGCATGTCGCCGGGATCATGGTGCGCCGCGCCTTGATGCGCGCCAAAGAGCGCGCGGCCTGAGACCGGGAGGGAGCGATGGCTAAAATGCATTTGGTACTGCGGGTCAACGGCAAGGAAGTCGAAGCGTTGGCGGAGCCGCGTATGCTGTTGATCCATCTGCTGCGCGAACAGCTTGGGCTCACCGGTCCGCATGTCGGCTGCGATACTTCCCACTGCGGCGCTTGCACCGTTGACATGAACGGCAAGTCCGTCAAGTCCTGCACAATTTTCGGGGTACAGGCGCAGGGCGCCGAAATCATCACGGTCGAAGGACTGGCCGGCGCCGACGGCAGTCTGCATCCGCTGCAGGAGGCGTTTCGCGAGCATCACGGGCTGCAATGCGGCTTCTGCACACCGGGGATGATCACCCGCGCCTATCGGCTGCTGCAGGAAAATCCCGACCCGAGCGAAACCGAAATCCGCCGCGGCATCGCCGGCAATCTGTGCCGCTGCACCGGTTATTTGACCATCATCAGGGCAATTCGCGCCGCCGCCGAGCGCATGGCGAGCGCCACGGAGGCCGCAGAATGACCGAGAGCGAAGCGCCCGAGGCGCGCACGCAAAAGCTCGAAGGGATCGGGACGAGGCGTAAACGGGTCGAGGATATCCGCTTTACGCAGGGCAAGGGGAATTACGTCGACGATCTCAAATTCCCCGGCATGCTGTTTGGCGATTTTGTCCGCTCGCCCTATGGCCATGCCCGCATCAAATCAATCGACAAGGAGGTCGCACTCAAGCTGTCCCGGGTCAAAGCGGTATTGACCGCCGAGGATTTGAAGCCGCTCAAATTGCATTGGATGCCGACCCTCGCCGGTGACGTGCAGGCGGTCTTAGCCGATGAGAAAGTCCTGTTTCAGGGCCAGGAGGTCGCGTTTGTCGTCGCCGAGGACCGCTATGTTGCCGCCGACGCCGCCGACCTGGTCGAGGTCGAATATGAAGAATTGCCCGCGCTCGTCGATCCGACCCGATCGATGGCCGCGGACGCACCAGTTCTGCGCGACGACCTTAAAGACAAAATGATCGGTGCGCATGGGCCGCGCAAACATCCCAACCACATCTTTACTTGGGAGGTTGGCGACGCCGAGGGGACGGCGCGCGCGCTCGCGGCGGCTGCGGTTGTCGCCAAAGAGCATATCGTCTACCAGCGGGTCCACCCGTGCCCGCTCGAGACCTGCGGCTGCGTCGCCGCGATGGACAAGATCAACGGCCATTTGACGTTGTGGGGCACGTTCCAAGCGCCGCACGCCGTGCGCACCGTCGCGTCGCTGATCTCCGGCATTCCGGAGCACAAGATCCGCATCATCTCGCCCGATATCGGCGGCGGGTTTGGCAACAAGGTCGGCGTCTATTCGGGCTACATCTGTTCGATCGTCGCCTCGATTGTTCTCGGCGTTCCGGTCAAATGGGTTGAGGACCGGATGGAAAATCTGCAGGCGACCGCGTTTGCCCGCGACTACCACATGACGGGTGAGATCGCGGCAACGGCGGAGGGCCGCATCAGCGCGTTGCGCTGCCATGTGCTGGCCGATCACGGCGCCTTTGACGCCTGCGCCGACCCGACTAAATACCCGGCCGGGTTTTTCAATATCTGCACCGGTTCCTACGACATCCCGGTCGCACACGTGGCCGTCGATGGCGTCTACACCAACAAGGCGCCGGGCGGTGTCGCCTATCGCTGCTCGTTCCGGGTGACCGAGGCGTCCTATCTCATCGAGCGGATGATCGACGTCTTGGCGCGCAAGCTCGATCTCGATCCAGCCGAAATTCGTCGCCGCAACCTGATCAGAAAGGACCAGTTCCCCTACCGCTCCGCGCTGGGATGGGAATACGACAGCGGTGATTATTTGACCGCACTCGACAAGGCGCTTGAGGCCGTCGACTACACCGGGTTGCGGGACGAGCAGCGGCGCAATCGCGAAGGCTTTGCCCGCGGGGAGACCCGCAAATTGATGGGGATCGGCGTCAGCTTCTTCACCGAGATCGTCGGCGCCGGACCGATCAAGAATTGCGACATCCTCGGGCTCGGCATGTTCGACTCCTGCGAGATCCGGGTGCACCCGACCGGGAGTGCGATCGCGCGGCTCGGCACGATCAGCCAGGGCCAAGGGCACGCCACCACCTTCGCGCAGATCCTGGCGAGCGAGATCGGCATTCCGGCCGAGAACATCACAATCGAAGAAGGCGACACCGACACCGCACCCTATGGGCTCGGAACCTATGGCTCGCGCTCGACGCCTGTCGCGGGTGCGGCGACGGCGATGGCCGGTCGCAAAATCCGCGCGAAGGCGCAAATGATCGCGGCCTGGTTGCTCGAAGTTCATGACGACGATCTAGAATGGGACGTCGATCGCTTCCGCGTCAAAGGTGTGCCTGAAATGACAAAGACGATGAAGGAGATCGCCTTTGCCGCCTACAACAACATCCCGCCCGGAATGGAACCGGGGCTCGAGGCGGTAAGCTATTACGACCCGCCGAACATGACCTATCCGTTCGGCGCCTATGTGTGTGTCGTCGACATCGACGTCGAGACCGGCGTTACCGAGATCCGCCGGTTTTACGCGCTCGACGATTGCGGCACCCGGATCAACCCGATGATCATCGAAGGCCAGGTCCATGGCGGTTTGACCGAGGCACTGGCCATCGCCATGGGACAAGAGATGGACTATGACGAATACGGCAATCTGAAAAATGCGAGCCTATTGGACTTTTTTCTGCCGACCGCGGTCGAGACGCCGGCCTGGGAGACCGACTACACCACCACGCCCTCGCCGCACCATCCGATTGGGGCCAAAGGTGTCGGAGAATCGCCCAATGTCGGCGGCGTTTCCGCCTTTTCCAATGCGGTCAACGACGCGTTCGCACCTTTCGGCCTGACCCACACGGCAATGCCGCACGATCATTGGCGGGTCTGGAAAACGGCGCAGAGCCTCGGGCTGGCG
>DASXMC010000625.1:0-5066 GCA_036495885.1 Allostellaceae bacterium
ACGCAGCGGCCGCGCGATGTTCTTGACCTGCTGTTCGCCCATGTCCTCGAACGAGAAGGCGAGCTTATCACGCACCTGATCGCGAACCACGCGGCTGACACAGATGCCGCCGGGCTCGGCAAGGCCTTCGAGGCGCGCCGCGACGTTGACCCCGCCGCCGAATACGTCGCGCCCGTCCCTGATGATGTGACCAAGGTTAATCCCCATGCGAAACTCGATGCGATGATCGAGCGGCACATCGGTGTTTCGCTCCGCCATTTCACGCTGAACCTCGACGGCGCAGCGCACCGCATCGACAACACTCGCGAACTCGATGAGCAAACCGTCGCCAGTAGTTTTGACGATGCGGCCGTGATGTTCCTTGATCTTGGGGTCGGCCAACTCGCGTCTTATCTCTTTCAGACGCGAGAGTGTCCCCTCCTCATCTGCACCCATGAGGCGGCTATACCCCGCCACATCGGCGGCAAGGATTGCAGCGAGACGGCGGGTCGTGGCCATGGCGGCACCCCACCTCGGTTGGACGGATCGGCGACGGTCTCACCATATAGCACAACTCGCCGCCGAGAGGCCGCCAATGCCGACGTGGCCCACGGGCGGCGCTCCAGGGGTGCGGCCTGGCACCGCATCCTAAGATAGCAGGCCGATATGCTCCGGCCCGCCTACCTCCCCCTGCACGGGGATCCCATATTGGAGCATGTCTAAACTGAGCGGGCGACCCCCTGAAGGAGGCTGCGATGAACCGCAGCAAGTTAGCGTATAAAGCAATGTTCTTGGCAGGCGCGATCGGGCTGAGTGTGGCTCTCTTAGCTACGCCGCGGCCGGCCAATGCCCTGATCCAAACGCCGCTGCCACAGTTGCTGCCGATACCGGCGATCACTCCACCGCCAACCCCGGCGCCGCTGGCGCCGCCAATCAACCCCGGCTACGCCCCGGCACCAGCCGACGGGCTGTCGCCGATCCTGTCACGATCCGTCCCCCTATACGAAATGCCGCAACCGGCTGCCCCGGCCTATCCCGCACCGCAACTGCCGGGTCCGATCGACCAGCAAAAGTTGCAGGCCTATCGTAACGGGCTTCCAGCGCAGCAGTGGCAGGTGCAGTCACAGGGCCTCAACCCCGGCGGCACCCTGAGCAGCCAGATCCTGCAGCAACTGAACGCGCGCGACGCGCAATAGTCGCTGCACTGCGGTCGGTTAGAGCCCATTTTGGGTCTGGCCCGCCACGTGGTCCAGGCCAGCGGGTGGGCCGACCTCGCTGTGCCACTGCTGATAGCGCGGCTCCCTTCAGGTCGTGCCTGGCTGGAGGGCCAGCCAGGAGCGAGGCCGCCCCTGCGGCTAGGGCTGGGCTCGGCTGTGCTCGGTAAACTCCCAGTCCGGCGTCCGGTGGTTAGGGTCGCAATACTCCACTAAACCCATCGCCGCGAAGGCGCGGCAGTCAAAGCTGCGGCAGGCCCATGGCCGGTGCTCATAGACGGTGCAGCCCTGCGCCCCCAGGTGAACGCAGCCACGATCTGCGCCCAGTTGGAGCACTAAACAAGGGATCAGAAGATATGCTGCGGGAGGACTTCAAAACCGTTTTACGACCAGCTCTGGCGCGCGCCCTTCAGCCGAGCATAACACCTTTCCCGCAGCTTGCGAGAGAGAGGCGGATGGCGTTGACGTCGGTGTCGCCCTTCGGGATGCCCGGTCTATTCGGCAGGTCGTTCATACCAGATCCGCCCATCCTTGATCGTCATCTGGGTGATTAGGCGGCGCTTTGCAGTAATGGTGTCACCATCGCTGTCGCGCAGTTGGAAATTGCCGTCGCGAAGTTCGAAGAGGGCGATATCTGCATTTGCCCCGGGAGCCAGAGTACCGACTGTACCCTCATAGCCGAGGATCTTCGCTGGCGCCGCGGTAGCGCGCATCACGACGTCGTCGAGTGCCATACCAAAATGCAGCAATTTTGACATCGTCGTCGGCAGATCAAACACCGGACCGTTGGTGGCGCTGGCGAAGGTCAGGTCGGTCGAGATCGTGTCGGGCAGAAAGCCCTGGTCGAGCGCTTTTTCGATCATCCGAAAGCTGAAGTGGTTTCGACCATGGGCGCAGTCAAAAATAATGCCGTGGCGTTGCGCCTCGACGACTTCTTTGAGGACGAACTGTTTCTCTTGACCCATGATCCCGTTCGCCCGCCCGTGATAACAGTGGGTGACGATGTCGCCGGGTTTCATGTGAGCGAGCAGCTCAGGTAACGCGATTGGCGAGTCAGTAATATGCATCATCATCGGCACGCCGCCGGCAATATCGGCAGTTTTGCGTGCCAATTTGACCGGCTCGGGGGTGTATTCCCAAACCAGGCCCGACCCATAGCGGAGCTTGACACCGATCGCGAGATCGGGGTTTTCGCTGATCGTCCGAGCGCAGCCTTCGGGGTCGGCATAGGGGAAATGCGACAGCTCGCCACCGCGTGAGGTACCAACGATGCCGATCGCAGAGAGATTGACAAAAGCTCGCGTGCGGGTGCGAACTTCACGGTCAATGACTTGGCGCAGCCCGGCAAAGGTCGCCGAGCCGGTGCTGCCGGCGTCGCACAAGGTGGTGACCCCACTCGCCCGACAGAAGCGGTCTGTGTCGCCGGCCATATCGTGCGCGTTGACGAAAATGTGGGCATGGATGTCCACTAGGCCCGGCGTCACCAGATGACCTCTAACGCTCAGCGTGCGGCGCGCTTCCGCGGCCGGCAGCGACGAAGCCACCGCAACGATCTTGCCGCCGGCGATGCCGATATCCATCGCGCCGCGCAGCCCGCTCGCGGGATCGAGCACGTCACCACCGGTGAGCAGCAAATCGAATTTCATCGTGACTGTTTTCCTTTTCAGGAGCTCTATCGTCTGACATCGGCGCGCTGCGAGCAAGCCTGGCGGGATAATTCCACTCGGCTCGCAGTGCTGATCCTGAGCCGGGTATTCAGCTAATTGGGTTCGCCCCCGAGTCGGGGCGCTTCACTCACGACGTCGTAAGGAGGGTTGGTTCGCTGGCGACTGTGCAGGAGTGGGCTCGTTCGATTGACTCCCGAGTGCCAGCAAGGCGATGCTCCGGGGATGCCGCGGGAGGAGGGAAATCCAATGACACTCGAATTGCGCCGGCTCCATCCATTGTTTGCTGCCGAGGCGAGTGGCGTCGATCTCTCCGGGCCAATCGATGCGGCTCTGATCGATGCGATCTGGTGAGCAATCGACGAATATGCAGTCGTCGTGTTTCGCAATCAGCGGCTTGACGATACCGAATTGCGTGATTTTGCGGCGCTCTTTGGGCCTCTCGAAATCGGCCGCGCGGCGGCGAGCGGCAGCAGGCGACGGCTAAAGCATCCGGAGATTGGCGATATTTCCAATCTCGACGAGGACGGCAACCTGCGTGATGCCTATGACCGCCGACGGCTCGACATGCTCGGGAACCGGCTGTGGCACACCGATGCCTCGTACATGCCGGTGCCGGTGGTGCTCGGCATGCTGCACGCGGCGGCGGTGCCACCGGCGAGCGCCTTGGGCAGCGGCGAGACTGAATTCGCCGACATGCGCGCCGCTTACGACACATGTGCGATGCGATGAAGGAAGCGATCGACCCGCTTATCGTCGAACATGACATCTTTTGGTCGCGCGCGCAGATCGGATTTAGCGACTTCGCACCGGGAGAGCGCGAAAAATACCCACCGTCCCGCCAGCGGCTGGTGCGGCGCCATGCGGGCTCCGAACGCAAGACGTTGTACCTGTCGGCCCACGCTTCGCACATCGTCGGCTGGCCGGTGGCGGATGGGCGCATCCTGCTCTACGACTTGAACCTTCACGCCACCCGGCCGGAGTTCGTCTACAGCCACAAATGGCGGGTCGGCGATCTCGTGATCTGGGACAATCGTGACACGATGCATCGCGGCCGGCCGCACGACGAGACGGAACCGCGCGATTTGCGCCGCGCGACGACGCTCGATGTCGGCTCGACGCTCGACGAAGCTGCTTGAGCGACCGTCAGGGGGCCGTGGCTTGCCTCACGCCGCGAAACTCTGGCGGATGATCCATCGATTGGGTGGATCAACCGGATCATAGCTCCTCCGACGCTCGGTCTGCTGGTCGTGGACCCCCGGCGGCGCTGCAAGACGGCGCGGAACGCCCAGCGGGTCTCGCTCGCATCGTATAAATCCAAGTGTCGCCGATACGCTTCCCCCATCGAATTCTTCGTGCGAAGAACAGATTGTGTCGGCGACATTCGTGATCGATGGAAGGCGGGGGCCAGCGACAGAGGTATTCGATTTTGTCGCCGCGATGGATCATCTCGCCGATCCGCGGCAACGAAATCATGCCGTGGTCCCTGGGTCGTAGTAACCTCGGCTCTCGATCCAGCAAGTGGGCGATCGCCGATGCAGCTCGACGCACTCTTCAAGCCGAAATCGATCGCGGTAATTGGCGCGTCCGACAAGCCGACGATCGGACGCTGACTGGTGCTCCGGCGATCACAAGTCCCGCTCCGCAACCCGTGCCAGCATCAGGGCGCGGCCGCGAAGCCGGCGGACTTCCTCGGCGCGCGTTCGTCCATATGCCCGCAACAGCCGCGCGGCATCAGTGTGCTCTATCGCGCGCTGCTCGCAGAAGCTTGCCAGCCGCTCGGCGTGATAGGCCGGTAGTGGCGCTTGTCCGCAAAGGTACGTCCGAGCCGTCGAGATCCCGACACCAATCAGCTGGGCAAACGCCCGGCGCTTACCCGGATACTGTTGAACGCTCCACGGCGCCACCAGAGCAATGACTTGATCGGCCAAGGTGCGATACGGCGCCGACGGAACCGAGATGGAGCGTGGCTTTGTTGCACGGATCGGTCGTTTGGCGGCGAGGGATGGACGGTGTAGGAGGGCGGGCCCGTTTCCTGACCCCGGACAGTCACCGTGCCATTCAAATTGAACCAAGATCGCCGTCATCGCATCCCGAAGCAGCGACACAGAGTGACGAATTGGGCGGCCTATGACGGCGCCTTGCGCCAGCGCGGGAGCCTGACCGTCTGGTTCACGGAAGCAGCGATTGCGGCGTGGAAGGCCGCGCC
>DASXMC010000626.1:0-14964 GCA_036495885.1 Allostellaceae bacterium
ACATCTGATGAAAACCACTGTCTCGTCAAAAGGCCAAATCGTGCTGCCTGCTGAGATCCGGCAACAGGACCGGATCGAAGCCGGTCAAGAGTTCGACCTCGAACGTGTCGATCGCGGCGAGTACCGACTCAAACGGCGATCGGCACCGCCGAACGAGGGTGTGGTCGATTGGCTGCTCGCCTGCCCCGAGAAGGGTTTTTTCGTGCCAATCGAGTCAGAGTCGACCGACACGCTGTGAAATATCTTGTCGACGCTAACGTCCTCAGCGAGCCAACCAAGAAGGTGCCCGATTCCACGGTGGTTGACTGGCTCCGAGAGAACGAGCGTGAAATCGTCGTCGATCCAATCATCCTCGGTGAGGTGCGCTTCGGCATTCTCCTGCTGCGCAGCGGGAGGAGGCGCGCCAGCCTCGAGCGGTGGTTTGACGCCGGCGTCCAGAGGCTCCGCTGTTTGCCGTGGGAGGCAGAGACGGGTTTGAGGTGGGCGCAGCTGCTCGCAAGTCTTCGCACCGCCGGGCGAGCTATGCCCATCAAAGATAGCCTTATCGCCGCCACCGCCCTCGTCCACGACTTGACTGTTGTCACGCGCAACCGCGTAGATTTCGAAAAGGCCGGCGTCAGCGTCATCGATCCCTTCGCGTAAACCCTCGCTTTGAAGCTACCTTATCCAGTCTCTAGGGCGGGATAAACACCTCGGGATTGACAACGCGCTTTAGAAAAACGTGGCTGCCGTGAGTCGATCGTCACCTCCGCCCAACGTCGAGACGGTAGCTCGCCGGTCAAGCAAAAAGCAGTCCCGGATAAAGCTGGTCCGCTGCGTGCGCGTTCGATGTTGGCGAGGGGCAGAGCATGACCGCTCTGCCCCGGCTGATCACACGTCAACCTGTTCGGCTATGGCGAGGGCGTCGTCGACCTCGATACCCAGATAGCGCACCCTGCTTTCGATCTTCCTATGACCTAACAGAAGTTGTACGGCCCGCAAATTTCCCGTTCGGCGGTAGATGAGGGTCGCTTTGGTTCGGCGCAATGAATGCGTGCCAAAGAAGCTCGGATCCAGCCCAATGCTAGCAATCCATTGGGAGACCAGCCGGGCATATTGCCGCGTCGTTATCGGCAGATTCTGACCGCGACGGCCGGCGAAGAGAAACTCGCCCGGTTTCTTGTTCGCGGCTCGGAGGTAGTTGTCGAGGGCTTCTCTCGTCTGCTCCGACATCTCGAACCTGACCGGTTGGCCGGTCTTTCTCTGACGCACATTCGCCCGATCGATCGCGTGACCGTGGGGAGCGACGTCTTCGACCTTCAGACTGACGACATCGCATCCCCGCAGCTTGCTATCAATGGCTAGATTGAACATCGCCAAGTCGCGGATCCGGCCCGCGATTTGTAATTTGGCACGGATCGACCAAACGTGCTTGGGCCGGAGAGGCGGTTTGACCCCGATCAATTTGCCTTTGTTCCAGGGTTCGCGGCGGGCGCTCGGAGGAATGATATCTATGCGGTCGTGCATCTTGATGCTCCTCTGTTGCAGGCGAGCATTACGATGCGCTTGTAGCTGCTGACCTTCATGAAGGTCAGCTTTGCGGAGCGATCCGGTCGTGGCCACAGAATCGCCGTCGATTGACATGACGCAGGCTGACCCAAAGCGGACGCGCCGACCCATCTGGCGTCGCCTGCCCAGCATCCCGAGGGTGACCAAACGCGCTTTAACAGGACTAGCCCCAGGGCGCCCGGCCTCGTGTCGAGCCGCTTGTACGATGGATATTCCCGGTGGCTTGGGGCAGCTCAATGATTGTCGATCGCTATTTGCACTTGGAAAAAATCCTCCTTAGGGGGTATTACGGACCTAAGTTTATCCGACCCTGGGTCGGCGGCATTCCGGCGCAGACGTACTGACGCCTATTACAATGCGCAGTGTTGTCGCAGCCCGTCGACGGGTTTGGTCAACCGTTCGCAAGATCGATTTTAATTGAAACGCGGACTTGGTTCGGGGAGCCGCGTGAAGAAAGCAGCGCGCCGAGGTTTCGGTTGAGCGCTCTACGCGTTCTCAAAGCTGTGCGGTCGAGCACCAGCCCGTCGCTCGACTCGTCCATCGACTAGCGGTTCGCCCGCCATACCATTCGATCTGCACGCGTGCTTGGCCGCGACCCAGGCGACGCGACTCGTGTCCACTTCGCTCTGGCGCACCTCGTTGACGGCAGCATTGGCTTTGTCCCTGGCCCCGAGCGTCGGAACTGACCACGCATCCGCCCGGTAGTCCTCTACTATGTCGGCTGGTTAATCAGGCCGATACGACCTTCGGGAGCATTTTTACTTGTCCCCGTCACGACGCGTCGACAGTCTGGTGTCGGTTCGCTCAGCCATCACCGTTGAAGCGGGTGTGCCGGCGCGGCTGACCGCGGAGCGGAAGAGGAGGCGTTTCCGTGAACAGCCACAGGTTCGCGCTGAAGTAGCCAGCGCGGAGACTCACGCGGCGGCGGTAGTGCGCCCAAGGACCCGGCCCGGCCGTTCCCCCGTTCCGTGTCCGTCCCGCCAGGGTGTCGTGCCGTTGACCATGACCATCTTGATCCCGCGGGCCGGGCGGGCCGGATAGACGAAATCACCGACATCGTTGACGCTCTCCGGGTCGAACACGACGAGATCGGCGTACGCCCCCTTCCGCAGCACTCCGCGATCCGGGAAACCGAACCATTTTGCCGGCAGACCGGTCATGCGGCGCACTGCCTCTTCCAGCGAGAACAACCCGACATCACGCGAATAATGACCGAGCACGCGCGGGAACGTGCCCCACAAGCGCGGATGCGGATGCTTGTCGTTTGGCAGGCCATCGGAGCCGATCATGGTATGCTCATACCCGAGGATCGTTCGCACATCGTTCTCGTCGAGTTGAAAATAGATGGCGCCCGCCGGCATCAGTCGCTCGGCAGCTTCCATGTTGCTGCACGACCATTCGGCGGAAATGTCGTCCAGCATCTTGCCCGCGTATTGCGGAAAGTTGGTGGACCACGTCACCATGATCTTCACGCCGGGTTTTGCACGGCCGGAATCGAGGCCCTTGGAACTCGCATTGTACGGATACGCATCAATGCCAATCGCTTGCGACTTCCGGGCGCCGTCGATGACGGCGAGGGTCTGCGGCGCCGTCCCGAAATTGTCGCGGCCCGTGCATTGATGATGCGAGATGGTCAGCGGAACCGTAGTCTTCCGCCCGATCATCAGCGCCTCATCAATCGCTTCTTCCAGTTTTTCGAAGTAATTGCGATGATGGGAACAATAAAGCCCACCATGCGGCTTGACGGCCTCCACCAGGGGCAAAATCTCCTCGGTGGGAGCAGCAACGGCACTCGGATAGTCAAGACCGGTGCTGAAGCCGATTGCACCATCATTCATCGCCGCCTGTACCTGACGCCGCATTTCCGCGACTTCGGCGGCAGTCGCAGCGCGGTCGAACCGGTCCATGACGCGGTGCCGCAACGTGATGTGACCGACGAGCAGACCGCAATTGACCGCGGGCGGACTATCACGCAGCGCGTCCACGAAGTCGCGAAAGCGCCCGAAGCGGAACCAGCCGGGCTCGCTGCCCAGCAAATCGAGCGGCGGCGGGACACCTGGCATGGCGAGCGGGGCAAGACTGATGCCGCAGTTCCCGGCGACGACAGTGGTGACACCCTGACTGATCTTTGGTGTCATGTCGGGCATCGACAGAAGCGCCAGGTCGTCGTGCGCATGGGCATCGATGAAGCCGGGCGCGACGATCATGCCACGGGCATCCATCTCTCTCGCGCCCTTTGCGCGCAGGGACGATCCTCCAACAGCGGCGATACGATCGCCTGCGATTGCGATATCGGCGCCGAAGCGCGGAGCGCCGGTGCCGTCGATTACCGTGCTATTGCGGATGATGCAGTTGCTCTCCTGTCTGCCGCTCATGTCGATGCTTGCTCCATGGGTGGATGATTGGCGGCCCAATGCCGGGCGATGTCGAGCCGGCGGCAGACCCAAACTCTATCCTGCGCCAGCACGTAGTCGACAAATCGCGCAAAAGCCGCCGCGCGCGCCGGCTTGCCCGCGAGGCGGCAATGCACCGCCACAGTCATCATGCGCGGTGTCTCGGAACCCAGTGTGTAGAGTGCGTCGAAGTTGTCCTTGAGCGAGGTGAAGAAATCTCCGGCCTGACCCCAGCCAAGGCCGCGCGCCAACCTTGTGTCGTTGTCGTCGAGCGTGTGCGGGATGATGAGATGTGGTCGGCCGAACTCCTGGTTCCAATACGGCAACTCGTCATTGTAGGCATCACTGTCGTAGAGGAATCCACCCTCGTCGACGACCAGACGCCGTGTGTTCGGGTTGGGGATGCCGATGTACCACCCGAGCGGACGAGATCCAGTAAGGCGGCTGATGACCTCGACGGAGCGACGGATGTGCTCGCGCTCGACGTCGATTTCGACATCGTGGTAATCGATCCAGCGCCAGCCGTGGTCCACGAAGTCGCATCCGGCCGCCGCCATCGCTGCCGCGACCGGCGGGTTGCGCCCCAACGCCATACCGACGACGTACGCGGTGAATGGCACGCGGCGGTCCTGCAACAATTTGAGCAGACGCCATGCGCCGACGCGGGCGCCGTACTCGTAGGCCGATTCCATATTGAGGTCTCGCCCGTTCCGGATAGGTACGGCCGTGGCGAGATCGGAGAGGCGCGTTTCCGAGGTCTGATCTCCATGCAGAATCGATCGCTCTCCACCTTCCTCATAGTTCACCACAAAGTTGATCGCGAGCCGCGCGCTGCCCGGCCACCTTGGATCGGGTGGATTGGCGGCATAGCCGATGAAGTCACGCGGATAGTTGGTCATGGCGCCGTCCGTTTTGAGGCCGCTGTCAGCCGCGCGAGTTCGTCCGCAGGGATATGACAGACGATACGATGGCTGCCCTGCGCGAGACGCTGCTCGACCGGCTTTTGCGTTTCACGACTCGTACCGATCTTTCGGTGACAGCGTGTGTGGAAGGGACATCCGCCCGGCGGGAAAAGCGCGCTCGGAATCTCACCCCGCAGCACGATGCGCGATCGTCGTGCCGCAGCATCGGCGAGGGGGATCGGGGGCCCGAGATCCTCGATCTCGAACAGCGTGCCGAGCGGTCTCCTGGTGCTGTCGGCTACAACGAGCGTGCCCGGTCGGGCCAGCGCCTGCAGGCGGCCGGCGAGGTTTGGCGGCTCGCCGACGACCCCCCGCTCCTGCGAAGCGCCGGCCCCGATCAGGTCGCCAACGACGACGAGACCGCTGGCGATGCCGATCGGCACCTTCAACCGTTCTTGTGTGGCGAGCCGGCCGAGCGCGTTGATGGCCGCCAGCCCGGCGCGGGCCGTCCGCCCGGCATCGTCCGCATGCGCCTCGGGATAGCCGAAATAAATCAGCACGCCGTCGCCCATATATTTGGCGACAAAGCCGCCAAAGCGGCCGACGGTGTCGGTCACTCAGCGGTGATAGGCGCCGACGATCTCGCGCAGATCCTCTGGGTCGAAGCGGTGCGAAAGCGGCGCCGAGCCGTCCAGATCGCAGAACATCACGGTCAGCTGGCACCGCTCGGCGGCGTCCTGCGGCGTCGCACCGGTCGATGCGGAGGGCACCGCCGATATCACGGCACCGGCCAAACCGGAAATGGCTCTGAGGAGACGCTTGCGGTGTCCGAGCGGCATGCCGAGCTCCTTGAGGTCGACGTCCGTCAGCTCCGGCAGGATATCGGCGTCGATGTCACTCGCGCGAAAGAGCGCCTCGTACTGGCCGAGGCCGAGACCTTTGAGCCAACCCCGACATCCATGTGCGCGCGCTCCACGGCCCCCGGAACGGATCATCCTTCGGTGGAAGCGCCCTGTCCAGAACCGGCCGTTGAAGAACCAGGTTAGGTCATGATGACCCGACAGCACGCCTGGTCCCAGGGTCGGGTGTGAGGCATCAGCTGTCACTGAGGCTTGATCTGAGCACCGATCGTGGGCGCTCGACTGCAGTGATTGGCGGAGGTTTGCCATGTCGGCCAATTGGCACGGATCGGCGGTGCCACCCGTCCGTAAGTAGGTCGGCTGTTGAAGGTAGAGCAGCAGTGCTTTCGCTGTGGCAAGTCTTCTCAGGCTGGACCCGAGGCCCCAACGATAATGTGTGCGGAAGGTTCTGCAAATTCGGTTGACCGATAATTCCTAAATTCGCGTTAACCGCGAATGGTCATGCCGCGGGTGACCTTGAAATCACCCCCGTAGCAAGGGAGCACACCATGACCAAACGCCAAGGTAAGACCGAACTGATTGACGTGAAAGAGTTTCTAGAGCGCGACAAGGATTTCCTGCAGGCGGCGCTGCAGGCGCTGCTCCAGGCCGCGCTGGAACCGGAGATGAGCGAAACGATCAGGTCTTCGACGCGGTCAAATATCTCGGCACACCGCTGACAGCGATCGAGAAGAAACTGGTTCCGGGCGGGCATATTGGCCTCTACATGGGTTCGCGAGCCCTCAAGGAGGCCTGGCCCGGGATCGTCCATGGATCGCTACGAAAGGAAGACCCAGATCGCCGCGCAAAGCGGCGAGGCTCAGCCGGTCCGCAACAGAGCCGCAATCTCGCCGCCGGAAAGCGAGGCGAAGAAGACAAAACTTTACAACCAGCCCCCTCCCATTCCCTCCCCCGCGAGTGGGGCCCCTGCAGCACGCGAACGCTGCCTCCCAACCTCGCATCGTTGGCCGATCAAACTACGCCCATGCTTTGAAACTGCTCGATATCGACCGTCGAGTAACCGAGTTCGCCCAGGATGGCCGAGGTGTGTTCTCCGAGCGCCGGGACCGGATCCATGCGTGGCTCGAACGTATCGGAGCCGGCGGGCGGCAGCAATGCCGGGAGCGGGCCGACGGGTGAACCAATCGTTCGCCAGCGGCTGCGCGCAGCCAGTTGCGGATGCGCCCAAAGCTCATGGACGTCGTTGACGCGGGCATTGGCAATTCCGGCGCTGTCCAGCCGTGCCATTGCCTCGGCCGCGGTCAGGCGGGCGAAGCCCTCTATGATGAGAGTGGTGAGCGCCTCGCGGTTGGCGACACGCCGGACGTTGGTATCGAAGCGTGGGTCCGTTGCCAGCTCCGGCCGCTCGAGCACGGCCTCGCAGAAGATCTTCCACTCGCGCTCGTTCTGAAGCCCCAGCATCACCGTTTTGCCGTCGCCGGCCGGAAACGGACCATATGGGAAAATCGTCGCGTGCGCCGCCCCACTACGTGGCGGCGGCGGTTGTTCCTCAAAGGCGTAGTAGAGAGGAAAGCTCATCCACTCCCCAAGCGCCTCCAGCATTGAGACCTCGACCCGGCTGCCGCGTCCAGCACCGCCGCGCGCCAGCAGCGCGGCCAGGATGCCGCTGTAGGCATACATGCCCGCTGCGATATCGGCGATGGATGGTCCTGCCTTGCATGGCTGCTCAGGCGTACCCGTGACAGAGAGGAAACCTGCCTCGCTCTGTATCAGGAGGTCGTAGGCCTTGCGGTCCCGGTAGGGACCGTCCGCGCCGTACCCGGAGATGTCGCAGACGATCAGCTGCGGATGGCGGGGCCTGAGCGCCGCCTCGGACAGCCCGAGCCGCGCCGCAGCGCCGGGAGCGAGATTCTGCACCAGCACATCCGCCTTGCCCAACAGCCGGCTAAGGATATCGCGTGCCTCGGTCCGCTTGAGATCGAGGCAAAGGCTCTCCTTCGACCGATTGCACCAAACGAAATGCGAGGCCATGCCGCGCACCCGATTATCGTAGGCGCGGGCAAAGTCGCCGACGCCGGGGCGTTCCACCTTGATCACCCGGGCACCGAGATCGGCGAGTTGCCTGGTGGCGAAGGGAGCGGCGATCGCGTGCTCCAGCGTCACCACCGTGATGCCGTCCAGCGGCCGGTCCGCCGCGCTCATCGCCGCTTCTCCGATGTGCCGAACTCCGCCTCTGCCTGCATCGCGAGGAAGCCTTCGGCGTCCTGCGCCCAGACCTTCGCCGCCTCGTCTTCCGGCGCGCCGCAGACCGCGAATGGCGCGATGTCGAACAGCGGGCGCACGGCGCGGAACGAGAACCGGGTCATCGCAGCGGCCACATTGCGCTGCAGCAGATCGGCGAGCAGCGTCGCGATCAGCGGACCGTGCACGATCAGCCCCGGATAGCCCTCCACCTCGGTCACATAGCGCCGGTCGTAATGGATGCGGTGGCCGTTGAACGTCAGCGCGGAATATCGGAACAACAGCACGTCGTCTGGGACGATGTCGCGGCGCCAGGCGGCCTGCGCCGGCGCGGGGCGCGGCACCGGCGCCGCTTCGTTCGGAGTCGGCGCCTCGCGGTAGACGATGTCGTGCTCCTCGATCAGGGCAAGGCCGTCCTCACCTGCGATCTCGTGGCGCACGAGCACGAAGACCAGCGGTCCGGTATGCCCGTGCCTTTGGCTCACATCGACGATGGTCGAGTTTCGCCGGATCGCCTCGCCCACTCTCAGGGGGCGGCGGAACTCGAAGCGCCCGCCCGCCCACATGCGCCGCGGCAGAGGGACCGGCGGCAGAAAGCCGCCGCGCTTGGCATGGCCGTCCGGTCCCAGCTCGGATTGCCGATGCAGCGGCAGGAAATACAGCCAGTGCCAGAGCGGCGGCAGCGGATCGCCCGGAAGGGGCGGCGGATCGTCGCGGTCGAGCGTCGCCGCCATCGCCGCGACGGGCACCTTAGTAACGGTGTCCTCGATCGCCTCATTGCGGCCGATCCAGGTTCGCAGATGGTCGATGTCGAGGGTCATTGTCATGCCTCCATGCGCGGTTGCAGTGCCAGAACCCGATCCACCATCTCGCCGGCGAGCCCGCAGTAGTTCGCGGGATCGAGCAGAGCAGCGAGCTGAGTGCGATCCATGTGCGCGGTGATCTCGGGAACGGCGGCGAGCAGATCGAGGAAGGTGCCTTTGCCCGCGATCACCTCTCGGCAGATGTCATAGACGAGGTCGTGCGCGCGCTGCCGGCCGAGCGCGGGACCGAGACCCATCATTACCGC
Organism: Allostellaceae bacterium; assembly: GCA_036495885.1. Classification (GTDB taxonomy): domain Bacteria; phylum Pseudomonadota; class Alphaproteobacteria; order ATCC43930; family CGMCC-115725; genus AP-15. The sequence goes on from DASXMC010000626.1 coordinate 9,014, forward strand.
CTCCGACACGACCAGTCCCTTGGTCAGGTTGAGGTTGGCGCGCATCCGCGCCGGGTCAACCTGCAGTCCGCCGACCAGGAACCGCGCCTGCGCCAGCGCTCCGGCGGAGAGGCAGAAGATCTCGGGAAGCGCGATCCACTCGATCTCCCACGGGCCGGTGGAACGCTCATGATCCTCGACCATCGCATCCAGCAGGGCGGCCACGTTCTGGCGCACCATCGCGACGCAGGCATGGATGTAGACGGACGAAATCGGGTTGCGCTTCTGCGGCATCGTGCTGCTGCTGCCGCGGCCCTGGGCGAATGGTTCGTAGACCTCCTCCACTTCGGTCTGCATCATCAGCTTCACGTCGATGCTGATCTTGCCGAGGGTGCCGGTGACGAGGCCGAGAAAGCAGCCGACCTCGGCGATGCGGTCGCGCATCGTGTGCCAGGCGATCTCCGGCTGGCCGAGCCCGAGCTCGCGCATCAGCTCTTCCTGCACCCTGAGCCCCTCGGAACCGAGCGAGGCGAGCGTACCGGTCGCGCCACTGAACTCGCCGACCAGCACCCGCGGGCGCAGTTCGGCAAGCCGTTGCAGATGCCGCTGGAAGCCCGCCAACAGAACGGCGCATTTGTAACCGAACGTGATCGGCGTGGCCTGCTGAAGGTTGCTTCGCCCGGCCATCGGCGTATCACGGTATTTTGCGGCGAGCTTGGCGAGCGAGGCCGCGATCGCGCGCAGGTCCTGCTCGACCAGCAGCAGCGCGTCCCGGATCTGCAGGATGGTCGCCGTGTCGGTGATGTCCTGAGTTGTGGCACCCCAGTGGCACCATTCGCCAAGTCCGTTGCCGCACAGCCCGACAAGCTGCTGGACCACTGGCAGCACGGGATAGCCGACGCGCTCGGTCTGCTTCTTGAGCAGGGGCATATCGTACGCGGCTACATTGCAGTGCCGGCAGATTTCCTCCGTGGCCTCTGCCGGGATGACGCCCAGACGGCCCTGCACCCGGGCGAGCGCCGCCTCGACATCGAGATAGTACTGCACCCGGCTCTCGTCGGAGAAGATCCGGCGCATGGCCTCGGTGCTGAAGATGTCGCGGAACACGGCGGAATCGAAGGCGCTAGCGTACATCGGTTTCACTCCAGATTTTCGAGAGACTTGCCGGTGGTGGCCGGTCCAAAGGCGCCGACGACCAGTGCCACCAGCAGCCAGCACGCGGCGATGTAGATGAAGACCGGGAGATAGCCGACCGCGGCGAAGATCGTGCTGACGATGAACGGGCCGACGACGTTGGCGAGGCGGCCGACGCCGTAGCTCAACCCCATACCGGAGGAGCGGGCGGCAGTTGGGAACAGTTCAGGGGTGTAGGTGTAGAGGCCGACAGCCATCGCCTGTATCGACGTCACGACCAGCGCCCCGCACAGCACGATGAAGGCCGGCTGTGCGGAGAGACCGAAGGCCATGCCGAAGATCGCGATCAGCACGGCATCGATGGTGATGAACCACTTGCGTTCAAAGCGCTCGACCAGGTCCGAGGCGATAAGCGCACCAAGCGGATTGCAGACCGCGATCAGGCTGGTGTAGCTGAGCGATTCGACGATCGAAAAGCCGTGCTTGACCAGCAAGGTCGGAACCCAGGCTACGAAGCCGTAGAACCCGAGCGTCTGGAAGATCCACGCCAGCAGCAGCATGATCGTGCGCCCGCGATTGCGCGGCTCGAACAGCAGGCTGAACGACTTTCTGGTTTCCCGCGCCGTGCGCGCGTCCGAAGTGACGGGTGCGAGCGCCCCGAATTTGCTGGCTTCCGCCTCGAGTTCATCGACAACCGCCTTGGCGCGTCCGGACTGGCTGTGCGCCGCGTACCAGCGCGGGCTTTCCTTCATCCGCGCCGCCATCAGGAGCGCAAAGATTCCAAGCCCGCCCCAGACGAAGACCAGTCGCCAGCCCCACGGCGCCACCGGTACTGCGAAGCGCGCGACCCACGCAGTGGCCGGGATGCCGATCAGTCCAATAGTGACGATCCAGCCCATGTACTTGCCGCGCACGCGTGCAGGGAAGAACTCGCTGACATAGGTGTTGGCGATCACCGTCATAGCCGAAAGACCGACTCCGGTCAGGAATCGGAACGACGCGAGGGATGTAACATCCCAGGACACTGCATTCAGCAAGGAGAACAGCGCGTAGGCGGCGATCGCCGCGATAAAGCCGCGCTTTCGCCCAATCACGTCGGCCACTCGGCCGCCGATGACGGCACCCAAGAACATTCCGCCGAAGCTGGCCGAAGTGATAAGCGCAACCGCGCTGACCGGAATATCCCACGCTTTCATGACGCCCGGAGCGGCGAACGAGAATGTGTTGAGGTCGGCCAGCTCAAAAAAATAAGCGAAGGCAAGGGCGGCGATCGCCCAACGGTGCGCCGCGGTGATCGGCAGTCTGTCGAGCCGCGCGCTGAGATTCGAGAGAGTCCCGCTGTCTACGGTCAATTCCATCTTCCACGTTCCCTCTGGGCTCCGGGCTGTGCGCCGGTTTTGCCTGCGGCAAGTTCGGGCGAAAGCTTGCACGGAGAAAGTGGGACTTCTCGGCGCCGAGGGGAATTGCAAAGATTTCAATCATCGTTGCAGGGCAAGCAAAAATCCCTTCTCGGAGCCGCCGTGACCTGTGCGTTGTTATCGGCGCCCTGCCCGGGATGCCTCGGATTTTGCAAGGCGCTCGACCAGAAGGTCCAGCAGGGCTTGCGCTGCCGGCGCGGGTGCAAAGCCGCGGCGCAGAATGAGCCCCGTGGTCCGCTCGATCAGCGGGTCCACCAGCGCCCTGGCAACCAGCACCGGGTGCGCCCCCCGAGGCAACGCCAGTCGCGGCACCACCGCGATCCCGAGCCCCGCTTCAACCAGACCGAGGCTGCTCGACAGATGCTCGGTCTCATATCGCCATGCGGGGCTGATGTTGCTCGGGAGCAGGGCACGATCGAGGATCAGCCGGTTGGCTGACCGGCGCGACACCCCGACCAGCCGCTCTCCTTCCAGCTCGCGCCAACGCACCGCACCCCGCCGGGCGGCCAGCCTGTGGTCACGCCGACAGGCGAGGACAAAAGTGTCCTGCCGCAAGGGGCGAAACTCGGCTTCCGGATGCTGGACGCCCTCCATGCCGATGCCGAACTCTGCGGCGCCACTCGCAACCGCATCGGTCACATCGTCGCCGGAGAGATCCATGATGCGGACACGTATTTCCGGGAAGCGACGGGCAAAGGCGGCGAGCGTGTCCGGTAGAAAGTAGTACGCAGCGGTTGGAATGCAGGCGAGGGTTACCAGGCCGCGCCGCCGCGCCGCGGTCTCCCGGATGCCGAGCAGGCTCTCTTCCAACTCGTCCAGGAGCCGCCGGGCGCGAGGGAGGAACTCGCGCCCCGTTTGGGTCAACGCGACACGCCGGGTGCTTCGTTCGAGGAGATGGATTCCAAGCTCGTCCTCAAGTGCTGTCAAACGCCGTGATATGGCAGGCAGCGAAAGATTCAGGGTCTCGGCAGCGGCGCTCAGACCGCCGACTTCAGCGACAGCCACGAATGTGCGGAGCTGGTCGAGATCGATCGCCATCCTGAAGGACCGTTTGCTTTGCGCCAGACGCAACCATTCGCCCGATCCTTGCATCTTAGCAACACCCTTCGTTACCTGCGAGTTCTGGAATGTCTCCAGCGATATTGATGGAACTCTGATGTTTGCGGGGTGCGCGGGTTCAGACGACGGCGGTCAGAGCGTTTAGCTCCTGCAGCGAGCGGGCCGCGCCGAGCACGTAGCGGTCCGGGCGTACCGGAGCGTCGGTTGCTTGAAGCCAGGCTCGCGGCTCGGGCGCGTCATCGGCCACGACCATGATCTCGCGATCCCGAACAGCAGGATCAGCGTCGGGATCAGCAACTCGCCGCCGGCAACCCCGAGAAGCGCCGCGACAATCCCGATAGCAAGTCCGGCGGCAACGTCGGCCGCCATCTGCGGCGCGCCGGTGAGCATGGCGCTAGAGGCGGCCATGCCATGCCCGATCACCAGCACGAGGGTGATCCCGAGAAGGAGAACCGCGATCACGCGATAGAGCGATTGCGACGCGAGGCGCATCGCCCAGCTCGCGCCGAACCAAGCGCCGAGCAGGCTGCCGGCGGGCAGGTTGACGATGATAGAGCAATGCGCGGCGATGCCGCCGAAAGGAACAGCCGCCGCCCGGAAGGGCAAGGTCGAGGCGACGACCACGAGACTCATCGCTTTGTTGAGGATCACCGCTTGCATCGCGGCAAACCGGAACACACCGATCAGCAATGGCAATCGAAATTCCGCGCCGCCGAGGCCGATGAATCCGCCGAGCTCGCCGATGACCGCGCCGCCGGCAAAGGTCGCCGGGTTATTGCGCGGTCGTGCAATGCCGCGGGGCGCGCTGCTAGTGAAGGTCTCGCCGCTCGTGCGGGTTAAGCCACCCGCAGACGCGACATAGCCCTCAGCACCCCTTCGGCGATGCGCCGGGGGCGCTCGCCGAGGCCGGCGGAGGTCAGCTTTTGGCACGGGTCGGATGCTCGGGAAGGGGCGGAGCTAACGCTCCGCCCCGATAGTTCAGACGTCGACCTGTTCGGCTATGGCGAGAGTGTCGTCGACCTCAATACCGAGATAGCGCACCGTGCTCTCGATCTTCTTGTGCCCCAACAAAAGCTGGACCGCCCGCAGGTTGCCGGTCCGCCGGTAGATGAGAGTCGCCTTGGTTCGGCGCAATGAGTGCGTGCCAAAGAAGCTCGGGTCCAGCCCGATGCTGGCGATCCACTGGCCGAGCAACCGCGCATACTGTCGCGTCGTTAGAGGACGGTCCTGACCGCGGCGGCCGCCGAAGAGGAACTCGCCCGGCTTCTTGTTGGCTGCTGCTATGTGACTGTCAACCGCCTCACGGGTCTGCTCAGTCATCTCGAACCTGACGGGCTGGCCAGTCTTTTTCTGGCGTATGGTCGCACGATCGACAGCGTGACCATGAGGAGCAACGTCCTCCACCCTCAAACCGACGACGTCGCATCCTCGAAGCTTGCTATCGATGGCGAGATTGAACATCGCCAAGTCGCGTGTTCGCCCCGCGATTTGCAGCTTGGTGCGGATCGACCAGACGTGCTTCGGCCGGAGAGGCGGTTTCGCGCCAACCAGTTTACCCTTGTTCCAAGGTTCGCGATGTGAAGCCTGTGGGATCGCGTCTATGGGGTTTTGCATCGTGGTGCTCCTCTGTTGAAGAGCCCATCAGGATGCGCTCGACGATCGTTGAGGCTATTGGATGAATGTCAGCTGCTCGATCTATCCGGGCGTGCTGCGCATCTCGCGCACGATCGGAACGTCGCCGGCTGACCCAAAGCCGAAATTTAGGACCACGCATTCGTCTACACGGACCCCGGTAGGGACATGACGAAAAACCCCCGCCGCTAGGAGCCGAGCCGATCGCCCATACGCAACGCCTCGGTGAAGGAGCAGGCGGAAGCGATCAGCCGAGCGACGGATGGCCGGCCAGAGTGAACGGTGAGCGGCGCCCCAGCGGCGATGCTCGACTGGATGCCGGCCGACGCCTCGAGCCGAGGGGCTTTGTATTCTGCGCGGCGGTGAGAAACGAACCGCAGGACTTATCACGCACCTTCGTCACACCTGCCGCTTGATCGCGGCGCCGTCGTGGATCTCGGGGCCGAACAGTCGGTGAGCCCGCCCAGCAAGCCAAGGCAGGAGACAAACAAGATCGGCAGCAGGCCTCTGAGGATGGTCTGGATCATAAGCCCCGACCTGTCGGCGGTCGGCCGGCCGGAATCGGCTGACCCCATCCGGTCAATATTGCGGATTGTAGAGCTGACCCTCGATCCAGCCGCGGACGTCGCGCGGGCGCGCGACCTGGGCCAAATCCTGATCGAACATGAATTCGGCGACGCGCGTCGCAGTCGTGACCTCAGTTTCGAGAATGTTCGCCTGACTGGGATA
>DASXMC010000627.1:0-1555 GCA_036495885.1 Allostellaceae bacterium
CACCAAGATCATCGACCTGATCGTCGATCAAGCGCCCGAGGGTCTCGAAGTGCTGCGCGGCGTCTCGACCTATGTCTATGACGGCAACTGGAAATTGCAGACCGAAAACGGCGCCGATGGCTACCACGCCACCGCGGTGCACTGGAACTACGTTGCCACCATGCAGCGGCGCAAGCAGGCCGAGCAGCCGGACAACATCCGCGCCATGAGCCTAATCTTACTGCGTCAGTAGTCAGGAATTCTGGACGCTTTGCGCATCGATCCATTGCAGCAAGGGCACCTCGGCAGGGTTCTGGCGAGTGCGACGATGAGTCGTCTGCGCACTGTCGAGATCGAGTTGGGGATGTGCCGTTCGGGTCGGATTGGTGGCGCCTCTGGGTCGGTAACCCTCGGGAATGGCAGATCGCGCGAGCGGCGCGGCGAAAGCGGGTCCTGAGGGGGGAAGGGCGCCGCGTTCGGCGATCAGAAAGCCGTAGGCGGCGATACAGAGTGTGGCGTGGTGGTGGAACCCGCGCCACCCGCGCCCTTCATAATCACCCAAGCCGAGTTCCTGCTTGAGCTCCTGGTAATCGCGCTCGATCCGCCAGCGCAGTTTGGCCATGTCGACCAGCCGATCGAAGGCGATACCCTCGGGTAAGGTGGCGAACCAATATTTGGTCGGCTCGGTTTCAGGTTCCGGCCACTCCATCAGCAGCCACTCCTCGGCGCGCGGCTGGCTCAGCTTGGCGTCGCGATGGGCGGGCCGCACCCGCTGGCGGGCAAAGCGTGAGGACAGCCGCTCCGCACTGCCCTCGCGCCAATCGACTGTTTGCCAAGCCTCTTTCGGTAAGCTCAGAGCCAGCGCCTTGACGCTGATCGGCTGATGCTCGCTGTCGCGTTGAAGCCGGGTCTGTGGCCGTCCGCGCCCCGCTCGGGTCTGTGGCAGCAAAGGAGCCCCGCCCGGCGGCCAGACCGTGGTCGTGGCGGCAATCCCAGCCACATAGCTGATGCCCAACGCGGCGATCGCCGTTCGCAGCTCGGTGTCATTGCCGTAACCGGCATCCATCAGCACGACCCCCTCGGGCAAACCCGCCGCGCGCGCTGCCTTGATCTGCTCAAGGGCGATCTGCGGCTTGGTTTGGAAGGTGATCTCCTGCGGTATCTTGGCCTTGCGCCGGAGGCCCTGATCCTTCGCCCAATCCTCCGGAAGATAGAGCCGATAAGCCACCGGAAGGCTGGCATCACGGTTGGCCAGCGACAGCGACACCGCCACCCCCGCCTTCGCGGGGGCAGGCTCTGACAGTTGTCCTGCTTGCCGAGCTGACCGCAATATTGCCGGGTCACCCCGACCGAGTGCCGCCCTTTCTTGGGAAAACCCGTGTCGTCGATGATCCAGGCTTCGATCGGCCCGCTACGCTCGACCACCGGCAGCACCAGCTCGCGCACCTTATCGAGCATGGCCGCATCGGACCACGGCGCATTGCCGACAAAATGAAGCAACGATTGGTGTTTGGCAGCGACTTGGGCCGGTGCCGTCACCGCCGCCATCGGTTCGACGCTCTTGCGCTCGATCGGC
>DASXMC010000628.1:0-5181 GCA_036495885.1 Allostellaceae bacterium
GTCGGCCAGCTTGCCGCCGAAAGCGGGACTGGGCGCTGGCTGCATGTCTGCCGTGACGACGGCCGCATGGCGCGGTTCGCCGCAGCACTTGCGTTCTTTCATCCGGCGATCGAGGCGCTGACCTTTCCGGCATGGGACTGCCTGCCCTACGACCGGGTCTCGCCCAATGTCGAAATCGTCAGCCGGCGGATCGACACCCTGACCCATCTTGCCGCAGCGCGGCCTCCCCCTTCCCCTCCCCCGCGAGCGGGAGAGGTAAGGGAGGAGGCAGCGGTCGAGGTGAGGGGGGCCGAACCGGGCAACGGCAACCCGGCGCCGCTGATCGTGCTGACCACGGTCAACGCGCTGATCCAGCGGGTGCCGCCGCGACGGCTATTCGATGGCCGAGTGCTGATCCTGCGGCCATCGGGTCGGATCGGTGGCGACCGTCTGCAGAGCTTTTTTCGCAACAATGGTTATGTCCGCACCGACACGGTGCGCGAGCCCGGTGAATTCGCGGTGCGCGGCGGCATCGTTGATCTCTACCCGGCGGGCGCCCCCCAGCCGCTGCGCCTCGACTTCTTCGGCGATACGATCGAAAGCATCCGCGGCTTTGACCCGCTCACCCAGCGGTCGACCGGCACCGAGACCGAAGCGGTGCTGCGCCCGGTCAGCGAAGTTCTGCTCGACGATACTGCGATCAGCCGTTTCCGCCAGCGTTATCGCGAGGAATTCGGCGCCACCGGCACCGACGACCCGCTCTACGAATCGATCAGCGCCGGACGGCGCTATATCGGCATGGAGCATTGGTTGCCGCTCTATTACGAGCGCCTCGAAACCCTGTTCGACTATCTCCCCAAGGCCGGGATTTCGTTCGACCACCAGGCCGAGGAAGTCCGCGCGCATCGGCTCGACCAGATCACCGAATTCTACGGTGCCCGCCGTAATGTGACCGGAGCCGCCCGCGCCGCCGCCCCGGTCTATCGCGCGCTACGCCCCGACCGCCTTTACCTAGATGAGCACGAATTGAAGAGCGCGCTCGCCGGGCGGCCGTTGGTGCAGATGTCGCCGTTTGCTGTGGCCGAAGCGGTGGTCGACCAGTTCGACGCCGGTGCGCGGCCGGTGCGAAATTTTGCCGCCGAGCGCGCCGATCCCAAAATTGTCCTGTTCGAAGCGGTGCGCGACTATCTCGAAACCGAGCGCGCCCGCGGCCGCAAGACTGCGATCGCCGCGTTCAGCGAAGGCTCGGCCGACCGGCTCGCCACCGTGTTGCGCGAACGCGGCATCTCCGATCTGCGCCGAGTTTCAGACGGCAATGCGTTGGCGGCGCTGCCGGACACCGCTGTGGCACTCGCCATATTGCCGCTCGAGCAGGGGTTCACCACCGACGCACTCGTGGTCCTCGGCGAGCAGGACATTCTGGGCGACCGGCTGGCGCGCACATCGCGGCGCCGGCGCAACCTCGACCAGTTCATCGCCGAGGCCACCAGCCTGTCGCCGGGCGATCTCGTGGTCCATGCCGATCACGGCATCGGCCGCTACGAGGCGCTGGAGACGATCGACGTCGCCGGCGCGCCGCACGACTGCGTGCGCCTCCTCTATTCCGGCGACGACAAATTGTACGTGCCGGTCGAAAACATCGAGGTCTTGTCGCGATTTGGCTCCGAGGATGCCGGGGTGCAGCTCGATCGGTTGGGCGGGGTTGCCTGGCAATCGCGGCGCGCCCGGGTCAAGCAGCGAATTCGGGACATCGCCGGCGAGCTGATCCGCGTGGCGGCCGAGCGCCAGCTGCGCCCCGGCGAGGTCGTCACCCCGCCGGATGGAATCTATGAGGAATTCGCGGCGCGCTTCCCCTATCCCGAGACCGAAGACCAGCTCAACGCGATCGCCGACACCTTGGGGGACTTGGCCTCGGGCCGGCCGATGGACCGGTTGATCTGCGGCGATGTCGGCTTTGGCAAGACGGAGATCGCGCTGCGCGCCGCATTTATCGCGGCGATGGCGGGCGACCAAGTCGCGGTTGTGGTGCCGACGACCCTGCTCGCGCGCCAGCATTACCGCAACTTTACCGCGCGTTTTGCCGGGCTGCCGATCCGCGTCGGGCAGCTCTCGCGGCTGGTCGGGTCCAAGGACGCGCGCGAGGTCAAAACCGAATTGGCCGAAGGGCGGCTCGACATCGTCATCGGGACCCACGCGCTCCTCGCCAAAGACGTGCGCTTTGCCCATCTCGGCCTCTTGATTATCGACGAGGAGCAGCATTTCGGCGTCTCACAGAAAGAAAAGTTGAAGCAGCTCAAGACCGACGTGCATGTCTTGACGCTGACCGCCACGCCGATCCCGCGCACCTTGCAATTGGCGCTCTCGGGCGTGCGCGAGATGAGCATCATCGCCTCGCCGCCGATCGACCGGCTGGCGGTGCGCACGTTTGTGATGCCCTACGACCCGGTCACGATCCGTGAAGCGATCATGCGCGAACGCGACCGCGGCGGGCAGGTGTTTTACGTCGTGCCCCGCATTGCCGATCTCGATGAAGTCGCCCAAGGGCTACGCGAAATCGTCCCCGAGATGAAATTCGCGATGGCGCACGGCCGTATGGCGCCCTCCGAGCTCGAGGCGGTGATGACCGCGTTTGACGACCGCGCCTTTGACCTGTTGCTGTCGACCAACATCATCGAATCGGGGCTCGACATCCCGTCGGCCAACACGCTCGTCGTGCATCGCTCGGATATGTTCGGGCTGGCCCAGCTTTATCAGCTGCGCGGCCGCATCGGGCGCAGCAAGGTGCGCGGCTATGCTTATCTGACCTTACCCGAAAAGAAGAAATTGTCGGCAACGGCAAACCGCCGGCTCGAGGTCATGCAGACTCTCGACAATCTCGGCGCGGGATTCCAGCTCGCCAGCCACGATCTCGACATCCGCGGCGCCGGAAATCTGCTGGGCGACGAGCAATCGGGGCATATCCGCGAGGTCGGCATCGAACTCTACCAGCACATGCTGGAGGAGGCGGTCGCGGCCGCACGCAGCGACGGCGCGGCGCCGCCGGCCGAGGAATGGAGCCCGCAGATCACGGTCGGAACGCCGGTGTTGATCCCCCAGGGCTACGTCGCAGATCTCGGGGTGCGGCTCGGGCTTTATCGCCGCATAGCAGCCCTCGGCGACCGCCGCGAAATCGATGCGTTCGCCGCCGAATTGATCGATCGCTTTGGCCCGTTGCCGGGCGAGGTTGATAACCTGTTACAGATCATTGCGATCAAGCGCGCCTGCCGCGAGGCCGGAGTTGAGCGTGTTGAGGCCGGACCCAAGGGTGCCGTCGTCACCTTGCGCGGCAATCGTTTTTCCAACCCGGCCGGGCTGGTCGACCTGATCCAGCGCAACGCCGGATCATTAAAACTCCGCACCGACCAGAAAATCGTCTACCTGCGCAACTGGGAAGACGAAAAGCAGCGCCTGACGGGCGTCGCCCGCCTGTTGCAAGCCCTCGTCAAACTCGCCCGCGCCGCGCCGCCCGACACCGCGCCGCCGTCACCCACACCGAGCCCACAGTCCGTCGAGCGCGTAGCTCGGCGACGGGCGTGAGGACGATTTCGCCCCCGACATGCTGGCCGCCGAGCTGAAAGAGAGAAACGATGAGTTCCTACGCAGACGCGTTGAGCGCGTTTTACAACGGTGAAGTGTACGGGGAGACGCTCTTTTCCGCTCTTGTGGGCTCGGCGCGGAATGCTGACGAACGCCTTAAATGGAGCATGCTTCTACAGTTAGAAACGGAGACCAAAGCTTGGTTGCGCGCGCCCATGGTCGCGCTTGGCGTGAGTATCGAAGAGCGAATGGAGGACCGTCACAAGCGTCTCGCCAAAGCGCGTGAGCGCGCGTCTCTGCCGTGGCCGCGGGCGATGCAGTCCATGTACGATGGCCTAAACGGACATTATGTCCCGCTTTATCAAAGCTTTGCCGACGCCGCTCGGGCTCGGGGCGAGGCTGAGGAAGAGGCTGTCTGCCTCTACATCGTCGAGCACGAAAAGGCGCTGCTAGAATTCGCCCGACGCGAACTGGCCGGGGCGAGCCTGACGCAATCACTTGAGCCCGTGCAGAAATTTCTCAAATATCCAATTAAACTCTAATCGATCGATTCTGGCTAAGCGCAGATCGAGGCAGGCGGAGCTGGCATGCTGGACGAGCGCCGGAACAGGTCAAGCGCGCGGCGGGACGGCGATAGTTGTCACGAGCCTTTGCGTCGCGCCTGAACGGCTGCCTCTAGCGTCTGCCGGATATAGCGCTGATAGGGGATGCCGGCATTGGCAGCGGCCGCCCTGACTGCGTCGAGCAACCGCTTCGGCACACGCAAGTTGACGCGCTCGCTTTTGGGTTCGAATTCGAATTGTACTATGCGCAGGCCCGAAAGGTCGTAGTCTGTCAGATCGGCTTCGGCGACAAATCTCTCCGCCTCTTCATCAGTCTCCAATCCTGGCAGCGGCTTCTTCATAGTGTTCAACCTCCTTCGCGTGCATTAAAGCGCGCGCTGATCGGGCGGATAAGCGTCCGTACCTCGCGAGCGCGTAGCGTAAACACGATCAGCACATGCCGTCCGTTATCCGTTCTGCCCACTGCCTTAAAGCGCTCCTCCAAATGGGGGTGCGAGGGATCAGGGAACACAGCGATCGGGCGAGCAAAGGCGGCTTCAATATCGGCGACCGAAACGCCGTGTTTCCGGCATTTCTCCCGGTTGGCTCGATCCCATTCAAATCCGGTCGTGCGAACGGACATTACCACGTAGGCTCAGACATCCGTTTGTCAATACAAGTTAGATCCGTGTGCTATTGACCCCTGGCGCTCGCACGGGATGCCGTCGGATAATGGCCACGTCAACCCGAAGGGAGGGTCGGATGGTCGCGATCAAATCGGTGGCGCATTTCAGCATTCCGGTCAGCGACGTGGGCAGAAGCACGCAGTTTTACACCGAGATCGTCGGCTGCCGGCATTTGCAGACGGTGGGCGGCGGGCGGATGGCGTTTCTCGATGCCGCCGGCACGTGCCTAATCCTGGTAAAGCGCGCGCCGCCGATCAACCCCGTGCAGGACAATCACGGCGGCGTTCATCACTCGTTCGAGATCGCGCATGACGAATACCCGGCCGCACTCGATCATCTGCGCGCCCACGGGGTCGAGATCACCTTTCAAGAGGACCGGCAGGGGGGCGTGGTGAACG
>DASXMC010000629.1:0-5230 GCA_036495885.1 Allostellaceae bacterium
TGGCGCTCGACCAGCAGCAGGATGGATTTGCGCCCGGATTTTTTGGCGGCGTCGATTTTGGCGGCCAGGTCCTCGGGGTTTTTCACCTCCTCTTGTGCCGCCTCCATGATCACGTCCCCGGGGTGGAAGCCTTTGTCGGCGGCCGAGCTGTTCCTGGTGACATCGACGACGACGACGCCCTTCGCATCATCGCCCAGCGAATATTTGTCCTTGAGCTCGGGGGTAACGCCGGAAAGCGTCATTCCCAGAGCCTTGATCAGCGCGCCGGCAGTTGGCGCCGGCTTCTTCGGCATCGGCTGCGCGGCTGCCTGCTTCTCTTCGCTTTCTTCGAGCCGGGCGACCTTGACCTGAACTGTAGTCAGGGCGTGCTTGCGCCATAGCGTTACCGGAACCTTTTTGTCGACCGGCGTTTCGGCCACCAGACGCGGCAGATGCCGCATGTCTCCGACATCCTTGCCGTCGAAATCCAAAATCACGTCGCCGGGCTGGATACCGCCACTCTGAGCCGGCCCCTTGTCGCTGACGCTCGCGACCAGCGCACCGCGCGCTTTGTCGAGCCCGAGGCTTTCGGCGATCTCATCGGTCACCGCTTGAATGCGAACGCCGAGCCAGCCGCGATGGACGGTGTGGTCGGCTTCGTTTTTTAATTCGCCGACGACCTCTTTGGCGAGGGCCGAAGGAATGGCAAAGCCGATCCCGATCGACCCGCCGGAAGGAGAATAGATCGCGGTGTTGATGCCGATCACCTGGCCGTCCATGTTGAACATTGGACCGCCGGAATTGCCTCGGTTGATCGGCGCATCGGTTTGCAAGAAATCGTCGTAAGGGCCGGAATTGATGTCGCGTTGACGGGCGGAAATAATCCCTGCCGTCACGCTGCCGCCGAGCCCGAACGGGTTGCCGATCGCCAGCACCCAATCGCCGACCCGCGCAACATCGCTGTTGCCCCAGCTTACTGCAACGAGCGGTTTGTTGGTATTGACCTTGAGCAAAGCGATGTCGGTCTTGGTGTCACGGCCGACGACCTTCGCCTTCAAATTCGTGTTGTCGTGCAAGATGACGGTGATCTCGTCGGCGTCCGCGATCACGTGGTTGTTGGTGGCGATGTACCCGGCGGGATCGATGATGAAGCCGGAGCCGAGCGAAGTCGCCTTGCGCGGCGTCAAATCGGGGTGTTCGCCCTTGGGGAGGTTGCGCTCGAGAAAATTGTGGAAAAATTCTTCGAATGGCGAGCCCGGCGGAAATTGCGGCATATCAGGTTCGCCCTGCTCGCCGCCGGCCGTTTTGATCGTCTGGGTCGTCGAGATGTTGACGACGGATGGCAGCAGCCTTGTCGCGAGGTCGGCAAAGCTGTCGGGCGCCGGCCGTGCGTAGGCCGGCATCGGCATGCTGATGAGCGCGGCCGGGGTGGCGACAAGAAATGCGGCGAGTGCCGCCGGGGCGGTGGCGCGGCGCAACAAGCGAGGGGGACAGAACGGCAACTGGACGCTCCTTGTGGTACCCGCGAGCACGTTGTTCCAGCGACAGCTCGGGGTGCGGTACCGGCCGAAAGTGCTTGCAAGATTAGGCGAGATCGGGGCGCGAAGCCAGCCGCTTTCTCCGAAAGCCGCCGCCCATCGAGCCAATGACAGACCCGCCGAACCGGTTCAGCCCCTGACGACCCAGACGAGCGCCACCCCGGCGCAGGCCGCAGCAAGGCCAACGATCCGCAACAATTGCGGCGGTAGTGCTACGGCCCGCACCGCCGCTCGCTTCATCGTCTCTGGAAACAAGGCATAAAGGCAGCCCTCGAACACCAGGAGCAGTGCAAATGCCGTGGCGAAATCGCGCATCAACCAAAGGCTTCTGCGTTGATCGACAAGCGGGCGCACCCGCTCCTCACGGCACCCCGGCCTTGGCCGCGGGGGATAGCGGTTTTGCTGGAGCGGCGCCCGTCGGCGTCCCGCTCGGGCTCTCGAAATAACGGAAAAAACTGGTGTTCGGGTTGAGCACAAACGACGTACTGCTGTTCGCGAACGCATCACGATAAGCCTGCAACGATCGGTAAAAGGTAAAAAAGCCTTTATCCTGGTCGTAGGCTTTGGCGTATATTTCGATTGCTTGGGCATCGCCCTCGCCGCGCAGCTTTTGCGCGTTGCGCTGGGCGTCAGCCAAAATCACCGTTCTTTCGCGGTCGGCGTTGGCGCGCACGGTCTGCGCCGCCTCCGAACCCTCGCCGCGATACTGTGCTGCTTGCTGCTGGCGTTCAGAGCGCATACGCGCATAGATCGCTTCGCTGTTTTGGGCCGGCAGGTCGGCGCGGCGAATTCGGACATCGACCACGTCGATACCGAAAGGCTTTGCCTGGCCGGCGACCTCGTCCTTGATCTGGCGCATGATCTGCGCGCGCTCTGGCGACAACAGCGCCGACAAGGTGACGTTGCCGATAATCTGCCGCAGGCTGCCGTTGACCAGCGCACCGAGCCGAGCGCGTACCCCGGCCTCGGTCGCAACCGTTTGGTAGAACAGCAGCGGGTCGGTGATCCGGTAGCGGGCGTAGGTGTCGACCACCAGACGCTTTTGATCCGATGCAATGACCTCCTCTGGAGGCGGTTCAAAGTCGAGCAGGCGTTTATCGTAGATGATCACATTCTCGATGAACGGCTGCTTGGCCTTTAGCCCGGGGGAGGTGATCACGCGGCGCGGCTGGCCGAATTGCAGTACCAGCCCTTGCTCGGTCTGGTCGACGATGAATAGCGAACTCATCGCGAAAATCCCAGCGACCACGAGCACTACCGCCAGTGCGAAAGCTGCACGCCGGTTCATGGTTTGGCACCCGCCGTCAGCATTTTCCTAATCCCGCCCGCTACTTGTCGGTGGAGCCGGGATCAAGCTATCCGAGGTTTGCGGCGAGGGTGGAGACGGGGGCTGCACGGCGGCGCTGCCCGGTGCCGCGGGGGCGCCGGGGCCGCTTGCGCCAGGGGCTGCACCGCTCTTTGCACCGGCGCCGAGCGCAGGCAGCGGCAAAAAAGGCAACACCCCGCTCGCGCCTTGCGCCGATTTGTCGATGATCACTTTGTTGCTGTTCTTCAGCACCTCCTCCATGGTCTCGAGATAGAGACGCTGGGCAGTAACGTCTTGCGAGGCTTTGAAGGCAGTGTACACCGACACAAAGCGCGCGGCATCGCCCTGCGCGCGGGCGACATTCGCCAGAAGATAGGCCTGGGCCTCCTGCTCGATCCGCACCGCGTCGCCGCGCGCAACCGGGACGATGTTGTTGCGATAGGATTCGGCTTCGTTGCGCAGGCGCGCGCGATCGGCGAGGGCAGCCTGAACGTCGCGGAACGCGTCGATGACCTCGGCCGGCGGGTCGACGCGCTGCAACTGCAACTGCGTGATCTCGATCCCGGCAGCGTAGCTGTCGAGAATGGCCTGCAGCAGTAGTCGCGTCTGGGCCTCGATTTTGGCGCGGCCTTCGGCCAAGGCTTGGGCAATCGGGGTCTCGCCGACGACCTCACGCATCGCACTTTCGGACGCTGATTTGACCGTCAGTTCAGGACCGCGGATGTTGAAGAGGTAGGCTTTTGCATCCTTGATGACCCAGAATACTGTGAAGTTGACGTCGACGATGTTCTCGTCGCCGGTCAGCATCAGCGCTTCTTCCGGAACCTGGCTCGACTCCGGCTCACGGGTGGTCTGGGTTTCCCCCGACCGGTAGCCGATCTCGGTTCGGTTGACGCGGGTGACGCTCGGGGTCAGGACGGTTTCGATCGGGGTCGGAAGATGATAATTGAGCCCGGGCTGAGTCGTGCGGTTGTACGCGCCAAAGCGCAGCACGATCCCGACCTCATCGGGCAGGACACGATAAAACCCGCTCGCCAGCCAGATAACCGCGATAGCGATCAGGACAAGGGCGATCCCGGTGCCGGTGCCGAACCCGCCCGGTAGAATCCGGCGTACCCGATCCTGCCCGCGCCGCAGCCACTCCTCGAAATCCGGGGGATAGGGACCACGGTTGCGTGGACCCGGGCCCCCGCCGCTGTTACGTGGACCACCGCCCCACGGACCGCCGCCGCGAGGGCCGCTGCCCCAGGGTCCGCCCCCCTGACTCTGC
Organism: Allostellaceae bacterium; assembly: GCA_036495885.1. Taxonomy (GTDB): domain Bacteria; phylum Pseudomonadota; class Alphaproteobacteria; order ATCC43930; family CGMCC-115725; genus AP-15. The sequence continues at coordinate 4,094 of DASXMC010000629.1, forward strand.
CAGATCATGAAACTGAACCTTTCCGCGGCGCGGCGTGGGAAAAGGCCCTTGGGCTGCGGTTCCACAAAAAGCGCGGCGCGCAAAACTTGCGATCCGATAGAGGCCGCGCGCGGGTGTTGTCAAGCCTCGCCGCCGGACCCAGATCTGCTCGGTCCGGCGATGTCCGCGCGAAGATCCCATGCGGAGCCGATCCCCGGGAACAGCGCGTGGCCTTATCCTATGCTGGTTCCTCGCAGCGGGAGCAATCTGCAGGGCCGGCAAAACGTCGCGGCTTCAGGGTTCGCCTGCCGAAAGTGAGAACAAGATGGCCGTCACCGAAAAGCAGATCCTCGACGCTCTCTCGACGATTGCCGATCCCGACCGCGGCAGCGACATCGTCTCGCTCGGAATGGTTTCGGGGATCGCGATCCGCGACGGCAACGTCGCTTTTTCGATCGAGATTGAGCCAGAGCGCGGCCAGAAATTGGAGCCGTTGCGTAAAGCCGCCGAACAGACTGTCGACAGGCTGCCGGGAGTGCTCTCGGTCACCGCGGTCTTAACCGCCCAGACCGGGCCTCGGCGCGGCGCCGCGGCGCAAGGCTCGCCGATCGGCGGGGCTCGCCCCGCGGCTCAAGCCGCAGCTCGCCCGGCGGACCGGCCGCAGCGCGGGGCGGTGCCCGGGGTTGCTGCCATCATCGCCGTCGCCTCGGGCAAGGGCGGGGTCGGCAAATCGACTGTCGCGGCCAATCTGGCGCTGGGACTGAAGGCGAACGGGCTCAGTGTCGGCGTGCTCGACGCCGACATTTATGGACCATCGATGCCGCGCATGCTCGGAATATCGGGCCGGCCTCGTTCGCGCGACGGCAAGACTTTGCAGCCGATGGAAAATTACGGGCTGCGGGTGATGTCGATGGGGTTTCTTGTGCCCGAGGACACGCCGATGATCTGGCGCGGGCCAATGGTGATGAGCGCCTTGCAGCAAATGCTGCGCGAAGTCGAATGGGGTGCGCTCGACATCATGGTCGTCGACCTGCCGCCCGGCACCGGCGACGCGCAGCTGACGATGGCGCAGCAAGTCCCGCTCGCCGGCGCGGTCATCGTCTCGACGCCACAGGACATAGCACTGCTGGACGCGCGCAAGGGGCTCAACATGTTTAA
>DASXMC010000630.1:0-4290 GCA_036495885.1 Allostellaceae bacterium
GGGTAGTGCCATTGACCGGTCCACACCCCGACATATTCGAAGAGCGCCCCCACCGCTGCCATGTAGCCGGCATAGGCGAAATCCATTCTCTGATGAAACAAGGCAAGACAAACGGCCAGCAGCGCCGCCGAGACCGCCGGCAACCGCGCCGGACCGATTGGCAGAGCGAATGGCAAAGCGAATATCGCGGCGGCGGCAAACGGAAAAAGGCGGCCGCCGCGCGGCGCCGATCCATCGAGAAACCGGATCGCGTGTAGGGTGTAAAAACCCCACATCAAATATTCGTAGACCGGCATCCCCAAGAAATCCGGATCGTCAAAGCCGAAGATGCCCCTGGCCAGGGCCGCCTGGTTTGCCAGGACAAAGAACAGGTTGACGAGCATCATGGCGACGAGCTCAGCCGGCGAAACGCGGCCGAAACCCAGACGCCAGATGACGAGCATGGCGACGAGCTTCGCCGCGTTTGTGGGAATCCACCCCAACGCGGCTGCCGTTGCCAGCAGCTGGGCTGCCAAGACCAGCCGTTTCGGCGGTGGCGCAAGACTCTGTCGCTGCATTTTCGCCGTTTCACTTTCAAAGATTAAGGAAGCAGATCGGACCCAACCACCGGCGATGCTGAGAAGCTCACCCCGGTCAACCAAGTTGTGTCGGCCAAGTTGTGTCGGCAGAATTTACAGGTGGGATGCCGGCCCGCTTTGGCCGCATGCGATCGCAGATCCGCTATTTCCTTGACATGACGTGGTTAATTCGTCAACCTTAACGGTTGGTACGGAACCTGCGTTTCGTTTTAGAAGTGCTAGAGAGAGGCCCTCCACGGGGGAAAGCAATGAATTTTGGTAAATTGGCCGCGGTGGTCGCTATCGCTACAGCCGCAATTTCCGGCGGCGCCGAGGCCGACCCATTGATCGATCTCGGCGGTTACACCGGACCGATCCAAATCAAATTCCAGAATTATGAGAGCTTCACCTCACTCCCGATTGCACCGGGGTCAATGAATTTCGGCGTTATCGAGGTCACATCAATCGAAAACTCGAACACCGGTGCGAACATTTGGGTCCAAGGCCAGTCGGGCCAGTTCCTTTCGGGCGTGTTCAATGACATAACAGTGACCAGTGTCACACCAACCGGAACTGGATTTATTACAACAAATTCGGGGGGTGTCTTCGATTTTTTTCTTAACAGTAGCAACTTTGACCCCGCGCAAGGCACGTCAGGTTATACGGCTGGCGGATGCGCTGTCGGCGAACTTTGCTATAACGGAATCACTAATATCGGTGGCGTCGACGCACTGAACCTCGAGCTCGTCCCCGGTGCCACGACTGACCCCACCAACACGCTGAGTGCCAACACCAGCAGCGTAACCACCCCGCTCACCGGCAGCGCCCTTGGCTATGCAGACATTACCGGCGGGGCCGACGATTCCCAGTTCGGCCGAAGCGGGGAAGGGCCAACCGCACTGGGGACCTTCGCAGATTTTAACATTGTCAACGATTTCTGCAGCAACGGCCAGCCTACCTGTGCCGGTCCCACCAGCTCCGATTGGCAGCTCTTCAGCCACGATCCGGTCTCCGCTATCGTAATTTCTGAACCGGCCTCGCTCGGTTTGTTGGCCACGGCGCTGTTGGGATTGGGGTTTGTCCCGCGGCTGCGGCGCCGCCGATGAGCCTTAACGGGCTCGTCGCTTTTTCTTACAGCTGGGAACTGGGCTCCGGTCGATCGAGCGCTGGACCGCAGATGCTCGTTAAGTGATTGTCACGGCGAGCAATTGGGCGCCATAACCGAGGTCGATCGGCATTCTGCCGGCGAGGCAGATGGGTGCTCGGCTCGGCTGTTGCTGTAAAGATTGCCGACGCTTGCCACCTGGTGAGATCGACCGGATCCCCCCCGAGGGGCTGCGTTCAGCGCTGGCGGCGTGGCGCGCCCGTCTCGGAGAAGCCGATGTGTGCGACGGCTCACCGGCGCAAAGCCGTTATGGGATCAGCACGACCGGGATCGAGCGCCTGATCGCCGCTGCGCTGCGACCGCGGTCGGTTGATGACGTGGTTGCCGCAGTCGGCATCGCGCACCAATTCTCGGTCCCGCTGTACCCGATCAGCACCGGCAACAATTGGGGTTACGGCAGCGCCGTTCCGGCCGCCGAGGGCTGCGTCATCCTCGATTTGTCGCGGCTCGACCGGATTGTTGCAGTGGATCCCGGTCTTGGTCTTGTTACCGTCGAGCCAGGGGTCACCCAGCAGAGGCTGAGCGAATTTCTCGACGACCGCAGGCTGCCGTTTCTGGTGCCGGTGACCGGCGCCGGCCCCGATTGCAGCCTGGTCGGCAACGCGCTCGAACGGGGCTACGGCATTACCCCCTATGCCGACCATTTCGGCGCCGTTATGGCACTCGAGGCGATCCTTCCGGATGGCCGCCTCTACCGCTCGGCAATCGCCGAACTTGGCGGAACGAGCGTCGACCGCGCCTACAAATGGGGTATCGGTCCCTATCTCGATGGCCTCTTCGCGCAAGGCGGGTTTGGCATCGTCACGCAAATGACGATCGCGCTGGCGCCGCGGCCGCAATGCATCGAGGCGTTTTTGTTTACCCTCAAAAACGACGCCGATCTGGAGGCCGCGGTTGGTGCGGTGCAGCAAATTCTGCGCCGGTTGGGCGGCATCAGCGGGTCGATAAACTTGATGAATAGGCACCGCGTGCTGGCGATGACGGTGCCCTACCCGCACGATCGGATCGACGAGAGCGGCCAGTTGCCGGCTGCGGTTGTCGCCGAGCTGGCGCGCGACAATCAGGTCGCGGCCTGGACCGGTTTTGGCGCGCTTTACGGCGAGTTCGGAGTCGTCGCCGCTGGGAGGCGGGCGCTCCGCGGGATCTTGAACCGTGCGGGTATGAAGCCCCGTTTCGTCGCACCGGAAAAGATCGCCGCGGTGGCACGCTGGACCGCGCGCATAATGGGGCTTCGCGGCAGCTGGCTTTCACGCCAGGCGCAGACCTTGAGCGCGGCAATGGCGCTGATCGCCGGCAAGCCCAGCCGCGTTGCCCTGCCGCTCGCTTATTGGCAAACGCAAACGACCCGGCCGCCGGAGGCGCACTTGAACCCCGCCGCCGACGGCTGCGGCCTGATCTGGTATTCCCCGCTGGTCCCGATGCGCCCAGCCGACGCGAGCGAATATGTCGCGATGGTCAACGAGGTCTGCGCCCGGCACGCGATCGAGCCGCTGATTACGTTGACCAGCCTGTCGGACCGCTGTTTCGACAGCTCGGTGCCGCTGTTGTTCGACCGCCGAAACCCTGAGGAGACGGCGCAGGCGCACACCTGTTACCGTGCCCTGTTGGATGCCGGCCAAGCCAAGGGTTTTCTGCCCTACCGGATCGGTGTCAACGCGATGGATTGGCTGGTGCGTCCGGGCCTTCCGTGCTGGGACATGATCGCGGCGATCAAGTCGGCGGTCGACCCTCGGCATATCATTTCGCCTGGCCGCTACGGTTGCTGACATTCGACGGAGGTCACCGCCGCAGCCCACCACCGCAGCCGGGGCCAACCCATAACAGATTTTTTACCCGAGCCGGCGAACATCGCGGCGGGGGCCACGGCTCGCTTGCGCGCCGATCGTCACGACAGGGCGGGACTTTATGCCTGATTTCGTCGGCTTCCTTAATCAATATTTCGATGTGATTCGGGCCGACACCCCGGATTTGCGAGATCTTGCCTATCGTCTTCGATACCAGGTTTATTGCGTCGAGAATGCGTTTGAAGATCCCACGCGGTGCTCCGGCAAACGCGAAGCCGACGAGGATGACGATCGCTCGGTGCATACCCTGTTGGTCCATCGCCAGAGCGGTGCGGTCGCCGGAACCGCCCGGCTGATCCTGCCGCATCCCGGCAGCGGCAGAGTGTTGCCGATCGAGAGGATCCTGAGCGCGGCGCGGCCAAGCATGGTGCTGTTGCCGCTGCAGCATACCGGAGAGGTTTCGCGGTTCGCGGTGTCGCGCGAGTTTCGCCGCCGCCGCAGCGAAATCCGCTGCGCCGATGCCGGCTTTGCCGATACCCGCCTGGATCCCGCTGCGGCCGAGAAGCGGTTGATGCCTCACATCACGCTCGGGCTCATTCGCGGCATTCTTGCAATCTGTCTCGATTATGAGATCACGCTCTTAGCCGCGGTGATGGAGCCCGCGTTGCTGCGCATTCTGGCACGGCTCGGTCTCGATTTCGCGCCATTGGGTCCGCTCGTGCAATATCACGGCTTGCGCCAGCCCTGTGCCGCCAACATCCTCGATCTCATTCGCGGCGCCCGG
>DASXMC010000631.1:0-5250 GCA_036495885.1 Allostellaceae bacterium
AGCATGCCCACATTGATTGTCTTCTCTGGGCTCCCGGCGAGCGGCAAATCGTCGATAGCTCGGGCATTGGCGCGAGCGATAGGCGCTGTCTGGTTGCGCATCGACTCGATCGAGCAGGCGATTCGAGATTCGGGCGTCGTCACAGAATCTCTGGACGACGCCGGTTACCGTGCTGCCCATGCCGTGGCGGAAGATAACCTGCGTCTGGGTCGCGATGTCATCGGCGACTCGGTCAATCCGTGGATGCTGACTAGGGATGCATGGCGCGCCGTCGGCCTTCGAGCCGGCGCCCGCGTGGTGGAGGTCGAGACGATCTGCTCAGACCAGAACGAGCACCGCCGGCGAGTCGAAGCGAGGCTGAGCGAAGTGCCCAACCTGATATTGCCGGATTGGGAGGCAGTAATCGGCCGCGACTATCATACGTGGGACCGCCACCATGTGACGATCGACACGGCGGGACGCGACGTGGCGGCCTGCGTGGAGCTGATCCGCGCCGCCCTATAGCCGGCACGAGCAGAGCCCCTCGGAGGTCTTCACCATCCCCCTCACGCCATCGAATTTGTCCACCGGGTGACAGTCGCGGGCGGTGCTGTTAGAAACTCGCCGAGCCGACGGCATGTCTCGGGGAGGAGCGGAAATGGCAAATAAACCCTACATCATTGCGCTCGAAGAGCATTATCTCGACGTCGAGGTCAAGCGGCACTACACCGGCATCGACGCGCACCAAGCGCCGCGGCTGGCCGAGCGGCTCGACGATGTCGGCCAGGGCCGTATCGCCGACATGGACGCGGCCGGCATCGATCTGCAAGTCCTCTCGCATGCCAATCCCGGTCTGCAAAAGATGGATGCGGAGACCGCAGTCCGGCTGGCGCGCGGTGCCAACGACCGGCTGCACGAAACGGTCCGCGCCCATCCCGACCGGTTTGCCGCCTTTGCCGCAATCCCGACACCCGACCCCAAGGCCGCGGCCGACGAGCTCGAGCGCTCGGTAACCAAGCTCGGCTTCAAGGGCGCGCTGATCAATGGGCTGACCAACGGCGTCTTTCTCGACGACAAGCGCTTTTGGCCGATTTTCGAACGCGCCGCGGCACTCGACGTGCCGCTCTACATGCATCCGGCGATCCCGCATCCGGCGGTGGTCGAGGCTTATTACAAGGATTACGTCGAGCAATATCCGTCGCTGTTGCGCGCCGCCTGGGGGTTTACCGTCGAGACCGCGACCCAGGGTGTGCGCCTCGTATTGAGCGGCGTCTTTGACGCCTATCCCAACCTCAAGATCATCATCGGCCATTTGGGCGAAGGCCTGCCGTTTTATCTGTGGCGCATCAGCATGGGGTTCGAGCGCGACCACAAAGGCACCAAAAGCTTTCGCGACGTGTTCTGTGAGCATTTCTACGTCACAACGAGCGGGTTCTTTTCCGACCCGGCGCTCTTGTGCTGCATGATGGAGCTGGGCATCGACCGGATCATGTTCTCCGTCGATTACCCGTTTGTCGACAATCCTCCCGGCACCAAGTGGACTGAAACCTTGCCGATCTCCAACGAGGACAAGGAGAAGCTGCTCAACGGCAACGCCCGGCGGCTGCTCAAGCTGTAGCACCAGATCTCGGCGCCGAGGGTCAGCGGGCGCCAGAGCGGGTCAGCAGCCGTAACGCCGCTGACGGTCCTGGTAGGCGCGGATCGCGCGCAGAAAATCGATCTTGCGAAAGGCGGGCCACAACACGTCGGTAAAGTAAAATTCGCTGTGCACGCTCTGCCACAACAGAAAGCCGGAGAGTCGGATTTCACCCGAGGTCCGGATGATCAGATCGGGGTCGGGCAGACCAGCAGTGTACAAATGGCGGGCGATCGCTTCGGGAGTAACCTCGTCGATTGCTTCCGCCAAAGTTGCTTGCTCGGCCGCGAGACGTGACAGCAGCGCGCGTACCGCATCGGCAATTTCCTGGCGGCCGCCATAGGCGACGGCGATATTTAATTCGAGCCCGTCATAGCAGTCTGTGGCCCGCTCGGCGGCACGGATTGCATCGAGCACGGCGGGCGGCAACAGCGAGAGACAGCCGATCGCGCGCACCCGCACCCGGCGACGATGGATCGCCGGGTCTTCGGCGAGCGCGGTCAGCTTGGCTTCGACCGAGGCCATGATGCCCGAGACCTCGGCCGGCGGCCGGCGGAAATTTTCGGTCGAGAAGACCCACAGTGTCACTGTCGGGATCCCCAACTCGACACACCATTCGAGGACGTCGTCGAGCTTGTCGGCTCCGAGGTCGTAAACCGCGCGCGGTTCGACGATCCCGAGCGAGCGCCCGTGGCGACGGTTCCCGTCTAGGATTAGGCCAATATGACGCGGTAGCGGCCCCCTGCGGATGGTAAGGAAGAGCCGCTGCGCATAAAGGTAATAGAGGAGCCGCAACATTGGCCGCAGCAAAGCGTCCCCCGAACGCCGTCCAGCGTCTAGCTGCCGGTGTAAGTGATTGCTGTAAGCGGCCAAATTACGGCGGGGTTATGACCGTTCGATTAAGCTTGGCCGGGCCGCTGGCGGGTTGCCGAGCATCCCATGTTTGCGCATCCGGCGCGCTTGCCGCTATTCGTTGAGTGCCGCCCCACAGGCGCCGCGCCCCCCCTCTTTTGGCTCAGCCGCGCGCCCGGCCCGCGTAGTGCAGGTTGATCGCACCAATCCCCGCGGCAACGTTGAGCCCGGTATTTCCTTCGATGCTCACTGGCTGCAGCGAGATCGAGCGATTCGAACCGCCGATCAGCACATTAGCGCCGGCGCCGACCCCTACCGTGGCGCTGGCGGTCCCACCGCCATAATTGCCGGCCAGCGCCCCGGGACCGATCCCGGCAGTCGGCGCAAACACTCCCCATACCAGAACACCGCCCGTCGTGTAGCCGATGTCGACGCCAAACTTGGAAATCGAGCCGCTATAGTGTTCAGGCGGACCGCCGGCATGGCTGAAGACGCAGTGCAACGCCTTCGACGAGCCGAAGACGAAGCCCCAGCCTGCCGCGACGTTGCAGCTGAGCGTGCCGACCCGCACCCCGCCCTGCGCTTGTGCCGGACGCCCATGCATGGTCACGCCGGCCAACAAGCCACAGGCGACCACTGCCAAACCAACTTTTTTGTGCATTTCATCCACCCCCAATTCGCGGGTTAATCCCCACGGTCGCGCATCTTGCCTAGCTTGGCGTGGATTGGCTACGGTCCCTAACGCTGGTGCGGCGATCCGAGCCAAATTGGGCGATCCGTTGCGCTCAATCCGGCCGGCGACGGCCGTATCATCGGGGCATGGGTGGCCCGACGGCCAAGCCTTCAGCGCGCTGGGCAGCGAATCCGGCCGTAACATCGGCTTTGCGGCGCGACGACGGCACTGGTAGAAACGTTATACCATCGCAACGCCACAGGCCCGTGAATGACCCGGCGGCCGGCTGCAAAGCTCATGACCGAAGGATCTGGATGTTGGGCACTCTAGGCAACAGCGCCTATCCTCGCCTTGGCGGCCTGCTAGCGGTTCTGGCCGTCGTCGCTTCCCCTGCTCATGCCGAAAAATTGGCTATTGTCGCCGCCGAGAACTTCTACGGCGACATCGCGCGGCAGATCGGCGGTCCGCAAGTCACGGTCACCAGCATCCTGAACAACCCGGATCAGGACCCTCACGAATTCGAGGCACGGCCGTCGACCGCGCGATCGCTCGCGGGCGCCGCTCTAGTCATCGAAAACGGCCTCGATTACGACACGTGGGCGGCAAAGCTGTTGGCGGCGTCGCCGTCGGCGCCACGTCAGGTCATCGTCGCCGCGACCCTGATGCACAAAGAGCCCGGCGCTAATCCGCATATCTGGTACGACCCCGAGACGGCGCGGGTGGTCGCCCGGGCGCTCGCCGACGAGCTCGAGAAACTCGACCCCGCCGATCGCAGGGGGATCGAGAGCCGCTTTGCCGCTTTCGAACAAAGCCTACAACCGCTCGCCCGCCAAATTACCGAGCTGCGCCGGAAATATGCCGGGACGCCCGTCACCGCGACCGAGCCGGTTTTCGGCTATATGGCCGATGCGCTCGGTCTCAAAATGCTGAACCCGCAATTCCAGATCGCGGTTATGAACGACGCCGAGCCCAGTCCGGCGCAGATCGCCGCCTTCGAGCAGGACCTCAGAACCCGGGCGGTCAAGCTCTTGATCTACAACAACCAGACCAGTGACGCGTTGACCCGGCGCATGCGAAGCCTCGCCGAGCAGTCGGGAATACCGGTCGTCGGCGTCAGCGAGACCGAGCCGCCGGGAAAGGATTACCAGCAGTGGATGGCCCAGCAGCTCGATGCCATCGGCCGCGCGCTCGCTCGTTGACCGGTGATGGCGCGTGCGCGATCGAGCTCGACCGGGTGACGCTCGCGCACGGCCGGCGAACCGTTCTGAGCGAGATCAGCGGCGCAATCCGCCCCGGCGAGTTCATCGGGGTTTTTGGAGCAAACGGTTCGGGCAAGACCACGTTGTTGCGCGCGATACTTGGGCTGTTGGCGCCGGTTTCGGGCGAAATTCGGGTTTTCGGCGAGCGGCCAGGAGGACGCAACCGCGCGCTTGGCTATCTGCCGCAGCAGCGCGCCGGGATTGCGGATCTGCCCATCCGCGGTTGGGATTTTGTCGCAGCCGCCTGGCGCGGCGGGCGCTGGGGGCTACCCTTGTTCGGCCACTGCGGCCGCCGGCAAGTCGAACGGGCGATCGAGTTCGTTGATGGCACTGCACTCGCCGAGCGCCGTATGGCCGAGCTCTCGGGGGGCGAGCGGCAGCGGCTGCTGCTGGCGCAAGCCCTTCTCGGCGGGCCGCGCATGCTGCTGCTCGACGAGCCGCTTGTCAGCCTCGACCCGCATTTTCAGCAGGCGGTAGTGGCGCTCGTCAGGCGGATCCAGCTGGAGGAAGGGGTCACGGTCGTGTTCACGGCCCATGACGTGAACCCGCTGCTCGGGGCCATGGACCGCGTCCTTTACTTGGGAAACCGTCGTGCCGTGATCGGGTCGGTCAACGAGGTCGTCACCAGCGCAGTGCTCACCGGTCTTTATGCGATGCCGATCGAGGTTTTGCGCATAGAAGGCCGCATTGTCGTGGTTGCCGGGCACGGCCCGGTCGAGGCCGAAGCGCATCGTCACGATGTTTGAATACGATTTCATGCGCACCGCCTTTGTGGCGGGTGGCATTGTCGCGGTCGCCGCGGGTGCCGTCGGGTTCTTTCTGGTTCTGCGTAATTTGACCTTTGCCGGCCA
>DASXMC010000632.1:0-1725 GCA_036495885.1 Allostellaceae bacterium
TGCGGTGCAGCTGTTGTCGGAGAAAGTCGATTGCGCGGTCGTCAACGCCGGCGACGGCAGCCACGAGCATCCGACCCAGGCATTGCTCGATGCGCTGACGATCCGCCGGCGCAAGGGGCGGCTCGGCGGGCTCACCGTCGCCATCTGCGGCGATATTCTCCACAGCCGGGTGGCGCGCTCGGATATCGCCCTGTTGAACATAATGGGCGCGCGGGTGCGGGTCGTAGCACCGCGCACGTTGCTGCCGGCCGAGATCGAGCGGCTCGGCGTCGACGTGTTTCACGATATGGGCAACGGCCTCGCCGATGTCGATATCGTGATGATGCTGCGCCTGCAGAGCGAGCGCATGCATGGCTCCTTCGTGCCGTCTGCCCGCGAATACTTCCACTTTTTCGGTCTCGACTACGACAAGCTAAAAAAGGCCAAGCCCGACGCGCTGATCATGCATCCCGGCCCGATGAACCGCGGGGTCGAGATCGGCAGCGAGATCGCCGACGACATCGACCGCAGCCTGATCCGCCATCAGGTCGAGATGGGGGTTGCTGTCCGTATGGCCTGCCTCGAAATCCTCGCCGGCGATCTCGGCAATCGCGCTCGCTGCCCGTGACAATGCCTAGCGTTGTGATCCCGGTAGGCGGTTCGGCCCCTCACCCGGTCCTCTACTCGCACAAGGGCTAGGCATGCAGATCTTTTATCTATGCGCAGTTGGCCGACCGACCAAAACCTCCCTCTCCGCCCCCCGGGGGGGAGAAGGTTGGGGTGAGGTGGGGGATGATGCCGCAGCGCTTGCCGATACCCATCTCACCCTCCCGTCGCTGCGCGACGGGTCCCTCCCTCTCCCCCCTAAAGGGCGGAGAGGGGTTCTTGGTCGGGCCACTATGCCGTGAGCCGTCTCCTGATCCGCGGCGCCCGGCTGCTCGATCCTGGAAGCGGGCTCGACGCGACCGGCGATTTGTTGATTGAAGGCGCAAAGATCGCCGCGATCGGCGGGAAGATTGCCGCAAGCGATGCCGATGTGATCGGGGCCGAGGGCCTGTGTCTTGCCCCCGGTCTTGTCGACATGCGCGCGCAATTGCGCGAGCCCGGCGCCGAGCACATGGAGTCGGTCGAGAGCGGCGGCCGCGCCGCGGCGGCGGGCGGAGTGACGACGATGGCGGCCTTGCCCAATACCGAGCCGCCGATCGACGATGTCTCGGTCGTCGAGTTCCTGGCGCGCCGCGCGCGTGAGGCGAGGCTCGCGAAAATCCACACCTACGCCGCTGCCACAAAGGCGCTCGCCGGCCGGCACCTGACCGAGATGGGGCTGTTGGCGGCAAATGGTGCGGTCGGCTTTACCGATGGGACAAAGGCGATCGCCGACGCGCTGGTCATGCGCCGGGTGTTGTCTTACGCGGCTAATTTCGACCTCTTGGTGATGCAGCACCCGGAGGAGCCGAGCCTCGCCGGCGCCGGCGAGGTCAATGAGGGCGAAATCGCCACCCGGCTCGGCCTTGCCGGCATTCCGCCTGCGGCCGAGGTGATCATAATCGAGCGCGATCTGCGCCTCGTCGAATTGACCGGAGCGCGCTACCATGCCGCTCATCTCTCGACGGCCGCCGCGGTCGAAGCGATCCGCAACGCGAAAGCGCGGGGGTTGCAGGTGACGTGCGACACCGCACCGCCCTATTTTGCGCTGAACGAGACCGCGATCGGCGACTATCGAACTTTTGCCAAATTGTCTCCGCC
>DASXMC010000633.1:0-1676 GCA_036495885.1 Allostellaceae bacterium
TCCCGGGACGCAGCAGGCGCTGCGTAGCTATCAGCAGCAAAATGGATTGCCGGTGACCGGGTCGCCAGATCAGCAGACGGTGAGCAGCCTGAGCGGCACCGGCGCGGGCGTGGGCTCGAGCACGATGCCCAATTCTGGGAACGACATGAACGCTCCGCCGACTGGCAATTCCGGAGCCCCCAACCCTCCGCCGACACCCGGCACCCACCAGTAATCGACAATTAAAGTGACCCGAGCCCCGTCATTTGGCGGGGCTTTTTTTTGCGACTGCAGTTCAACTTCCAGGATGTTTACGGTCGCCGTCTAATTCCATCTCGAGCGCTGCCGCCAACCGACTGGCTTTAGGCCGCGAGCGGTGATAGATAGAGGGAGCTGATTGCACGCTTGCAGGAGAGGCCGCGTTGATGGACGCGGCGCCGAAGGAGCAACCGCCCCGGAAACTCTCAGGCAAAAGGACCGCAAGCGGAAGGGCGCTCTGGAAAGCAGCGGTGTGGTCTGACCCGCCGCTCACCGAAGGAGTAAGCCCGCCCCCAGTACCCGCCTTCGCGGCGGCCGTGCAGGGGAGGCGGGTGAATCTCTCAGGGTCCACGACAGAGGGGGCACCGGGGACGCAACTGCGTCCGCTCTCTGTCGGAGGTCCCGGGCTTGCCCGCCTCAGAAACGCGGTTGCTCAAGCAAACGCCGCTTTACCAGCTCCACCAGGCGCTTGGCGCCCGGATGGTGCCGTTTGCCGGCTACGCGATGCCGGTGCAGTACCCGGCCGGCATTCTCGCCGAGCATCTCCACACCCGCGCCCAGGCCGGACTGTTCGACGTCTCGCATATGGGGCAGCTGCGTGTGTCGGGCATCGATGCGGCCGCGGCACTCGAAGCCTTGGTGCCGGGCGACATCAACAGGCTCGGCGCGATGCGGATGCGCTACACCCTGCTGTTGAACGATCGGGGCGGCATTCTCGACGATCTGATGGTGACGAGGCTCAGCGACGGTGGGTTGTTCATCGTCGTCAACGCCGCGACCAAAGATGCCGATTTTGCCCATTTGCAGGCACATCTCAGCCCGAAGATTGCGATTGACCGGCTCGACGATCGCGCCCTCCTGGCATTGCAGGGACCAGCCGCCGCTGCGGTCCTCGAGCGCCTTGCCGGGGCGGTAACGGGACTGCCCTTTATGGCAGCGGCGAAGACAACGCTAGCCGGCCAGCCATGCCTCGTCACCCGCTCCGGCTATACCGGCGAGGACGGGTTTGAGATTTCGCTGCCGGCGGCCGGCGCCCAGGCCTTCGCCGAACGGCTGCTGGCCGAGCCTGAGGTCAAGCCGGTCGGCCTTGGTGCCCGCGATTCGCTGCGGCTCGAAGCCGGCCTCTGCCTCTACGGCCACGACATCGATGAGACGACGACCCCGGTCGAAGCCGATCTCGCCTGGACCATGGGCAAAAGACGGCGCGGGGAGGGCGGATTTCCCGGATCCGCGATCATCCTGGACCAGCTCGCCCACGGGCCAGCAGGCAAGCGCGTCGGCATCCGTCCCGATGGCCCCGCACCCGCGCGCGAGGGAACGCCGATCGTCGATCTCGCCGGAAACGCGATCGGCCGGGTGACGAGCGGCGGCTTTGGCCCCTCCGTCGCCGCACCGGTGGCGATGGGTTATGTCGACGCCGAGCAAGCCGCCGACGGGAC
>DASXMC010000634.1:0-3904 GCA_036495885.1 Allostellaceae bacterium
CATCGACAATCCTGCCTGCTTTGACGGGGCCGCGGCTTTCGCGACCATGATCCTGGCGCCCGGCACAGCGGATCCCAAGCAATTCATCGGTTGTGCGCGGGCGGCGCACGCGAGCGCTGCCGGCCCCGAGCTCAAGGCTGGCGCGACCGTGGTGGGCGGGGCTCTGGTTGCGCGCTGGCTCGCCCGCGACGCGATGCCGCTGCGCCGCGCTTATGCCGATCTCGCTTGCCATTTGCGCGGCGCAGCGATGGGGCTGCCCCGCCAGATGCCGCGCGTCTGGCATGTATGACGCGGGTTAGTGCAGCGTCCGGTCAAAGAACCGTACGGCAAGAGCGGCCGTCTCGGCCTCGATGGCCGCGCGATCGACCTCCGGCACATCGTTGCACAGGCGCGACGGCAAGATGGCGCGGCCCGCCTCCAGGCAAATTCCGACAAAGACATAATGGCCGACCGCTCCGGGCAGGATCGTCAGTTCGGCATGAGGGATCATCGCCGCGAGGAATTGCGCGCTGCTGCCGATCGGCACGATCTCGTCGCTGGCGCCGGCGACGATCGCAACCGGGATGACGATATGGGCGAGGCTGTCGGGAAGAAAGACCGGGCCCAGCGCCGGCGCCATCGCGAAGACGGCGCGTACCCGCGGGTGGCGATAGGAGCGGCTGTCACGAGCGAGCGCGGCCCGGAACGCAGGGTCGGTCTTGGCCAATGCCTCGGCTTTGGGGCGCATATCGGCAAATTCGGGCGGTGCGATGCACATCTTGTCGGCCTTGGGCGAAGTACAGAATGCTCGCAGATGGTCGATCGAGGTGATCCCGCCGGCGATCTCGATCACGGTATAGCCGCCGAGCGAATGACCGGCAGCGCCGATCCGCTTGGGATCGATGCGCGGCCCAAATGTCGGGTCGGCGAGTATGCCATCGATGACGGCGCTGAGATCAAGCGCGCGCAGCCACCACAGCCTGAACCCCGGTACCGTGTAGCCGTCGATCGCGTTATTGCCCGGGTGGTTGACGGCGGCGACGATGTATCCATGCGCTGCCAGGACCGTACCGAGCCAGGCGAGGTTGGCAGCCGTGCCGCCGGTCCCGTGCGACAGCACGACCAGCGGGAACTTGGTGGTTGCGCGCACCAGCGCCGCATCTGTCGCGACGCGACCGCCGTCGAAAAGCGGACGACCCGGCGGGCCGAGCAGCAAGGGTTTCTCCTGCGCCCCGGCATCGGCGGGATACCAGATCGTCGTTGCCAGAGCGTGTTTCGGATCCCCGCGCCAGTCATAGGGTTCGGGCGGCACAAAGTCTCGCCGCGTCATCCCGACCTTGAACGCGGATGGCTCGGCCTTCGCCGTCTGCACACTGGCGACGGCGATCATTGCGGCAATGAGACCAGTCGCGAAAACCTTCAGCATCCGTCCTCCCCGCCCGCTACATCCGGGTGTGATTGAGCTTATAAGGCGAGCTGCGCGACTTGGCATGCGTGATGCTAGGTGCTCCTCGGAGATGAACCTGACCCCGCGCGAAAAGGACAAACTGCTGGTCTCGGTCGCGGCGATGGTCGCCGAGCGCCGGCTCAAGCGCGGCGTCAAGCTCAATTATCCCGAGGCGGTGGCGCTGATCACTGATTATGTGCTCGAAGGCGCGCGCGACGGAAAGGGCGTGGCCGAGTTGATGCGCGACGGCGCCGGCGTGATTGGCCGCCATCAGGTCATGGAAGGGGTGGCGGCGATGATCCTCGAAATCCAGGTGGAGGCGACCTTTCCCGACGGCACCAAGCTCGTCACCGTCCACGAGCCGATCCGGTGAGCGAAATGGGCTACGGCCGCCACATCGGAGCGCGGGCGTCTCGCCCGCAGCAATGGCGGGCAGGATGCCCGCGATCCCGAACATGATCCCCGGCCAGACTTTTGTTGCCGAAGGCGATATAGAGATCAACACGGGGCGCCCGGTCGTCACCCTGGTTGTCGCCAATACCGGCGACCGGCCGATCCAAGTCGGCTCACACTACCATTTCTATGAGACCAACCCGGCGCTGCGCTTTGATCGCGAGGCGGCACGCGGCTATCGGCTCGACATCCCGGCCGGTACCGCGGCCCGCTTCGAGCCCGGGCAGAGCCGCGAGGTCCGCCTCGTGGCTTATGCCGGTGCGCGCCGTGTCATCGGCTTCAACGCCAAGATCAACGGGCCGCTGGATTAGTCCGATGGCGATGACCGTATCGCGCCGGGCCTATGCCGGGATGTATGGCCCGACCACCGGTGACCGGCTGCGCCTTGCCGACACCGAGCTCGTCATCGAGATTGAAAGCGACCGCACGATTTACGGCGAGGAGGTCAAATTCGGCGGCGGCAAGGTGATCCGCGACGGCATGGGCCAGAGCCAGAGGACACGTGCCGAGGGTGCCGTCGACACCGTCATTACGAACGCCGTGATCCTCGACCACTGGGGGATCGTCAAGGCCGATATTGGGCTGCGCGACGGCCGGATCAGCGGCATCGGGAAGGCCGGCAACCCGGATGTTCAGCCCGGCGTCGACATTGTCATTGGGCCCGGCACCGAGGCGATCGCCGGTGAAGGCCGCATCATCACCGCGGGCGGCATCGACGCGCACATCCACTTCATCTGTCCGCAGCTCTGCGAGGAGGCGCTTTACAGCGGCGTCACAACGATGCTCGGTGGCGGCACCGGCCCGGCCGCCGGGACGGCCGCCACCACCTGCACGCCGGGGCCGTGGCACCTCGCCCGCATGTTGCAAGCGGGCGAGGGCTTGCCGGTCAATCTCGCCCTCTTCGGCAAGGGGAATGCCTCCGACCCGCGCGCCCTCGTCGAAATGATCGGGGCCGGAGCCTGCGGCCTCAAACTGCATGAGGATTGGGGGACGACGCCCGCCGCGATCGACACCTGTCTGGCGGTCGCCGAAGACCACGACGTGGCAGTCGCGATCCATACGGACACGCTCAACGAATCGGGCTTTGTCGAGGACACGATTGCCGCGTTCAAGGGCCGCAACATCCACGCCTTCCACACCGAGGGTGCCGGGGGCGGCCACGCGCCGGACATTATCAAATTGTGCGGGCTCAAAAACGTGCTGCCGTCCTCGACCAACCCGACCCGGCCCTACACGGTCAACACCATCGCCGAGCATCTCGACATGCTGATGGTGTGCCATCACCTCGACCCGCGCATTCCCGAAGACGTGGCGTTTGCCGAAAGCCGCATCCGCCGCGAGACGATTGCCGCCGAGGATATCCTCCACGATTTGGGCGCGTTCAGCATGATGTCGTCCGACAGCCAGGCAATGGGCCGCGTGGGCGAAGTCATCATCCGCACCTGGCAGACCGCCGACAAGATGAAGCGCCAGCGCGGTACGTTGCCGGAAGACAATGAACGCAACGACAATTTCCGGGTCAAACGCTACATCGCCAAATACACGATCAACCCGGCGCTGACCCATGGCATGGCCCAAGAGATTGGCTCGGTCGAAGAAGGCAAGCTTGCCGATCTGGTGCTGTGGTCGCCGGTGTTTTTTGGGGTCAAGCCCGATCTGGTGCTAAAGGCGGGCACCATTGCGGCAGCGCTGATGGGCGACCCCAACGCCTCGATCCCGACCCCGCAGCCGGTGGATTACCGGCCGATGTTTGGCGCCTTTGGGCGCGCATTGTCAGCTTCCTCCGTGACCTTTTTGCCGAGAATAGCAATCGATCGGGATGTCGCGGGAAAGCTCGGCCTGCAGCGGCTGGTATTGCCCGCATATGGCATTCGCGCGATCGACAAGAACCGCATGATCCACAACGCGGCATTGCCGGTGATCGAGGTCGATCCCGAGACCTACGAAGTCCGCGCCGACGGCACGCTATTGACGTGCGAACCCGCCTCGGTGCTGCCACTGGCGCAGCGCTATTTCCTGTATTGA
>DASXMC010000635.1:0-14864 GCA_036495885.1 Allostellaceae bacterium
CAAAAAAGACGAGCTTCCGCTGCGGATGAGCGGCGACGGCCTCGGGGACGCAGCTCGCGCCGATCGTGAACAGATTGGCCGCGGCGCCGACCGTGACGCCGTAATCGCCGATGCCTAGCGCCCGCGCGGCGGCAGTGCTGACCAGGTCGAAGGCGGCCTCCACCTGGGCATCACGTCGGAAGTCGCCCTTCCAGCCGATAACCGCCGCCCGTTCCAGCAGGTCGGCGGTGCCGTAAGGAGACCAGGTGTCACGGATGTCGTCGTTGCCGGCAAACACCAACACCCCGTGGGTACGCAGTATCTCGACCGGTGGCATGATCAGCCCGCCGGCGCCGTGGGTGACCAGCGCGACACCGGCCTCGGCCATTATCTCGGCGGCCTCAGCGGCTTTCCGCTCGGTGATGCCGCCGAGGCAAAAGCCGTGACTAATCGTCACCTTGCCGCCAAGACCGAGCGCCTTGGTGCGGGCACAGATCTCCTGGACATTGAAAAGGCCCATCTCGCCCGGCTCGTGCAGGTGGATATCGAGCCCGACGCTGTGCCGTGCCGCAATGGCAAAAATGCCGTCGAGCTGTCCCTTGGGGTCGCGATCGATTTCCAGCGGATCGATGCCACCGACCAGATCGGCGCCGTTGCGGACGGCCGCATCGAGCAGGTTGAGAACGCCCGGGCAGCGCATCACGCCACTTTGCGGGAAGGCGACGATCTGCACCGTCACCCGGTCGCGATAGCGTTCGCGCGCCGCCAGCACCCCGTCCAGCTTGTCGAGGCCGTTTTCCAGATCGATATCGACATGGGTGCGGAGATGCGTCGTGCCGCGCACGACGCACTCGCGGATGAGGTTGCCGGCGCGTTCTTCGGTCGACAGCGGCAGGTGCGGCAGGATCGTCTTGTCCGTTTCGATCCGGCTCATGCGGGTCGGACCGGCTGCGTGGCCCATCCACGGCAAGCCGGTCAGCGTCTTGTCGAGATGCATGTGGCCATCGACCAGCCCCGGCAATGCCAGATCTCCGCCGATATCCAGCGCCGGCGCGCTGTTGGACGATGCGGCTGCGCCTTCGCCGACCACCGCGATCTTGCCGCCGGAGATGCCGATGTCGACCAGCCGACCATCGGCGAGGCGGCAATTGACCAGGAATGCATCGACTTCAGTCATGCGAGCCTCACGACCGTTTTAATCTTCGCGGCATGCCGAAAGCGCGAAATGAACGCTCGATCACCGCCGGATCGAGCCCGCGCGCGATGAATACCAGACGTGAGCGTCGGTCTGCGTCGGGCCACGCCTCCAGATGCCTCGGCGTATGCACCAGATGCTGCACGGAATGCACCGCCACCGGCGTCACCGCATCGGCGACATTCAGAATGCCCTTTATCCGCAACACCGCTTCGCCATGGCGGTTGAGCAGCATCGTCAGCCAGATGCCGAACCGCGCCCAATCGATCGGCTCGTCGATGCTGAGCGCGAGGGTACGGATATCGTCGGCGTGGCGATGGTGATCGTGATCGTGATCGTCGGGCAAGGCCGCATGCGTGTTCGCCGGCTGCCAGGCTTCGTGATCCTTGCCTGATAGCAGCGTGTCCGCAGCGAGATCGTCCTCGGCTGCACGCCAAAGCGGTGCCGCCGAATTGATGTGACACAGGCGCTGCCTCAACACGGTCGTCACTTCGGCAGTCGCCAGATCGGTCTTTGTCAAAACCAGCCGATCGGCTACCGCGACTTGCTTGACGCTTTCGGGTTGCGCGTCGAGCTGCTGCATTCCGTTCACCGCATCGACGGTCGTAATCACATTGCCAAGACAAAAATGGTGCCGCAGCACCGGATCGGACCGCACCGTCGACAAGATCGGGAAGGGATCGGCCAAGCCGGTGCTTTCGATAACCAGGCGCCGGAAAGGGGGCAAAAGTCCGCGTTCGCGCCGCGAATGCAGATCCGTGATCGCAGCCGAAAGCTCGCCGCGGATGGTGCAGCAGACGCAGCCCGATTGCAGCATCACCATCGTCTCGTCGATGTGCTCGAGGAGATGATGGTCAAGCCCGATCTCGCCGAATTCGTTGATCAACACGGCGGTGTCCGACAGCGCTGGGTCGCGCAACAGCCGTTGCAGCAGCGTCGTCTTTCCGGAGCCGAGGCATCCCGTGATCAGCGCCACCGGTGTGAAATCGGGCAAAGCGTCAGCCAAGCTCGCGTTCCAGTACGGTGATCAGTTCCGCGTCGAGCGGATCGCACGGCTTGCCTGTCAGCCGCTCGGCGGCGGCCCAGAGATGACCGAGATTATAGACAATCTCGGTCTTCCCGGTGGCACCCGAAAGAACAAACGCGGTCCCCTGCCAATCGGCCAGACTCACGCGGTAATGCTTTAGAACCCGGTTCGCCGCCGCCATCTGACTGGTCCTCTCGCGTCGGCGCGACGCCGCATCGGTGTTGCGCGAAAAGACGCCCGGTCGGACGACCGCGTCGGTCCAGTGCTCCGCTCCCCCCAAAACGCCGCACAATGCGCACATCGGTCGTATTCCCGCTGCTGCGCGCGTCACCGCCGCCGTGGCGACCGGCGGGCAAAATCATCCGCTATCTCGTTCATTGTCAGGAAGCGGACGCCGGAATGGCTGATTATGTGCTGGTACAGTCGCTCTAGCATCATCAGCACATGCGGCCGGCCGGATACGTCCGGATGGATCGTGATCGGGAACACCGCGTAGTCGTATTCGCGATAGACCCAATCGAACTGGTCGCGCCACATCTGCTCTATGTCGCGCGGATTGATGAAGCCGTGGCTGTTGGGCGATTTCTTGATGAACAGCATCGGCGGCAGGTCGTCGAGATACCAGCTCGCCGGGATCTCGATCAGGTCGGTTTCCCGGCCGCGCTGCAGCGGCACCATCCATTCCCTGGGCTGCTTCGAATAGTCGATCTTGGTCCAACTGTCACCGACCCGAACGTAATACGGCTGGTGATCGTGATGCATCAGCGAGTGGTCGTATTTGATGCCGCGTTCGAGTAATAGCTCGTTGGTCACGGTCGAGAACTCCCACCACGGCGCGACGTAGCCGGTTGGCCGCCTGCCCGAAAGCTGAGTCACCACGTCGATGCATTTGTCCAGCACCGCCATTTCCTGCTCGCGCGTCATCGCGATCGGGTTCTCGTGCGAATAGCCGTGGATGCCGATCTCGTGCCCGGCGTCCGCCACGGCCTTCATCTCGGCCGGAAAGGTCTCGATCGAGTGGCCCGGGACGAACCACGTCGTCTTGATGCCGAGCCGGTCAAACAGTTTCAGCAGGCGAGGGCTGCCGACCTCACCAGCAAAAAGACCGCGTGAGATATCGTCGGGCGAGTCCTCTCCGCCGTAAGAGCCGAGCCATCCAGCGACCGCGTCGACGTCGACACCAAATCCGCACAGGATTTCTTTCGCCATCCTTCATCTCCCGCTGGCGCACCGGTCTGAGTTTGATCAATCCAGCGCCGGATGGCGCGTGTGCCAATCCGTGATCGATTGGAATGCGTGGCCAACCCGAAGCAGCAGATCTTCGGACAAGTGCTTTCCTACGAGCTGGAAACCAATCGGCGCGCCGCGTTGGTCAAACCCGCCGTTCATCGTCAGCGCCGGCATGCCGGTCAAATTGAACGGTCCCGAGTAACGCAATAGGTCCGCGATATCGCCCTGCGCCATCTCCGTCCATTCGGCGGCGCTGGGCATCGGCGTCGGCCACACCGGGATCAGCAGGACGTCGATATCCTGGAAAGCGGCTGCAACCTGACCGGTGAACCGGTCGCGCGCGATATGGGCCTTGCCCAGCGCCGCGGTGGTCACTTTGCCCGCCGCCTCAAGGACGCGGCCCAGTGCAGGGCCGTATTCGGCGGCACGGCCGGGATACGTCGCCTCATGTGCGATTGCCACCTCTGCGAGGCAGAGATGAAGCCAGGCTGTCATGGCATCTGCGATCGACGGAAAATCGACGGCAACGGTCCTCGCACCTAACGCGAGGAGTGCATCCTTCGCGCCAGTTAGCGCGGTCAGCACCTCCTCGCTCAACCCGTCGAAAGCGTAAGCCTGCGCGATCCCGACGCGCAGACCTCGAATGCTGCCCGTGAGACCGGCGACGTAGTCGGGCACCGGCGCAAGCAACGCCGTCGGGTCTCGCGGATCCGCGCCGGCGATCGCCGCCAGCATCACCGCGCAATCGGCCGCGGTGCGCGTCATCGGCCCGATGTGATCGAGGGTCTCCGAGAGCGGAAAGACGCCGTAGCGGCTGACCCGACCCCAGGTCGGCTTGAGCCCTGTCAGCCCGCAGGCCGCTGACGGGAAGCGGATCGATCCGCCGGTGTCGGAGCCGAGCGACCCGTAGCACAGGCCCCCCGCGGTCGCGGCGCCCGACCCGCTCGAGGACGCACCGGTCCATACGTCTGCGTGCCAGGGATTGACCGGGGTCGGCATGTCGGGGTGGTGGATCGCAAAAGCGCCTTCGGTCATCGACAGCTTGCCGAGGATGACCGCCCCTGCGCGTTCAAGACGTTCCACGACAGTGCAGGTGTAAGGTGGGACGAAGTCCCTATGGATGCGCATCCCGGCCGCGGTCGGCGCGTACTCCGTGTAGCACAAATCCTTCACCGCGATCGGCACGCCGTGCAGAGGGCCGCGGCAAAGGTCGCGGTTGAGTTCTTCCTCCGCCTGCCGCGCTTTGGCCGTCGCGCGATCGCCGAGCAGCGTCGTGTAAGATTTCAGCACTCCGTTATGTCGAACGATCCGCTCCAGCATCATTTCAGTGAGAACCGTTGGCTTAAGTTCGCCACGCCGCAGTCTCTCCGAAACATCAGCCAGACTGAGATAGTGGACAGGATCCGAGGTCATATCTGCGGTCGTCCCTAGCCAACCCGCTCGCCGGCCGCGGCGCATGCCCGAGCGGCAACCAAACGATCATGCCCCGATTTCCCGCGCGCCGAAACACCCGGTTGCAGTCAGCACTCGTGGGCGCGCGCCGAAGCAACCGCGGGCTGCGTGCTTAGTCCTGGGACGTATACCAGGAGCTGTAGGAAGCTGGCGAAAGCCGCTGGCCTCGGCCCTCACGCCGGTCTGGTGGCGGGCAGGTTGATGGTGGCCACGTCCATGACGATTAGCCGCCGAGATTAGCTTAGGACGGCAGATGAACGAACAGCACGCGGGCCCGGCCGCCAATAGTCCGGGTGCGATGACCACGGCTGCCGACATCGTCGGCAAGGAACACTTCGCCGCTGCCGCACCGGTGCTTCCTCTCGTCGCCGGTTTCGACTTCGAGTGTGCCCGAAAGCACCACGAGAAGCTGGCGGCGGGAGGCCCGGTGCCAATCCTGATAGAGGCCTTCAGGCATCTCTGTCATCGGCGTGCTCTGCGCCGGCAGTATCGTGGACGGTATTGCCGTAAGCGTCAGTTGACGCATTATCGATCGGGAGATCAACCTCGATAAATTGCGACCCGCCGTCGGATGCAGAAGCAAAGCGAACGGTCTTCATAAGGGCTCTCCGAATAGAGCGCCATTCGGCCCTGGTGTAGCTATCAGGCCACGTTTGCGGCGCTCGGATCGCAAAGTCGAGATGAAACTGGCATGGCATCGCCCTTGATCGACGTCGCCGTCCGTGGCGATCCAGCGGCCATCGACGAATTCGCGCAGACGCCCGAAGAGATCGGCTATCAGGATTTGTCTGCACCCGACCACGTCCTCGGCGTCAATGGCGCGAGTCCCCCGGATTGGGGCGACCGTACATCTTGGCCGGCCCAGCGAGAGTCCCGACCCAGGGACGGCCCGGATAGTGCGTTCGTAGGCGTGCACCTGAGCGTCTAACGTCAGCATCTCCCGCCCCTGTTCCAATTAGCGAAGCCGGCCGTGCCGATCGGCACGCTGCGTTCGCACTTTGGCAAGGAGCCCAAGCAATCGTGGTTTGCCGATTACACCGATCAGGTGAGGGTCAGCGTCCGATAGCATAGCCCTGCATGCCCCGCGGGTTGGCGGCGGCCTTGAGCACGGAACCCTCCGGGGTCGTCTCGCGGGCGCAGCCGGAGAGGCGGCCTTCTGACCATGGCTCACCGATCCGCAGGCGATGGCCGCGCTGCGCCAGCGCCGTTTGCGTCTCCTCGGGGAAGCGGTTCTCCAGCGCGACCAAGCCGGGCCGCGCGGCGCGCGGGTAGAACGAGCTTCGCATATGCTCGTGGTGGAAGGCCGGGCAGTCGATCGCCTCCTGCAGGTTCATTCCGTGATGGACGTGGTGCAGGAACATCAGCAACGACCATTGGTCTTGCTGGTCGCCGCCCGGTGTGCCGAAGGCGAGGTAGGGCTCGCCGTCCTTGAAGGCCATCGAGGGCGACAAGGTGCTGCGCGGACGCTTGCCGGGTTCCAGGCTCGCCGGCAGCCCCTCCTCCAGCCAAAACATCTGCATGCGCGAGCCGAGACAAACCCCGAGCGCGGGGATCACCGGCGAGCTCTGCAGCCAGCCGCCGCTCGGCGTCGCCGAAACCATGTTGCCCCAGCGGTCGACAACATCGATGTGGCACGTATCGCCGGCGACGACCCCCATCCGGGTCGTAACCGGATCGCCGATCGTCGGTTCGCCAATTCCTGCCGCGGCGATCACCGCCTCCCGCCCGCCCACCAACACGCGCGGGATGCGGTTTTCCGGACGGCCGGGACGCAGCTCCAGCGAAGCGCTGTCGCCGACCAGACGGCGCCTCGCATCGTTGTACCGGTCGCTCAGCAGGACGCGCATCGGCACATCGACGAAACCAGGATCGCCGTACCAGGCCTCACGGTCGGCGAAGGCCAGCTTGGCGCATTCGACGACGACATGGACAAAATCGGGACCGAGCGGATCGAGATCGTCGAGATCGAACCCCCGCAACAGCGCCAATTGCTGCAGGAACACCGGTCCCTGGCTCCACGGGCCGCCCTTGGCCACGGTATAACCCTGATAGTCATAGGTCAGCGGCGCCTCGACCGGAGTTTCCCAGCGCGCCAAATCGTCGCCGGTCAGGAGCCCGTGATGGCGCCGTCCCGACGAGTCGAGCACTCTCTCGTGCCGGCAGCAATGGTCGATCGCGGCTGCGACAAAGCCGCGGTACCAGGTATCTCGAGCGCGTTCGATCTGGTGCTCGCGGGTGCCGTCGCCCGCCTCTTCCAGGACCCGGCGATAGGTCGCCGCCAGCGCCGGATTGCAGAAGAGCCGCCCTGGTACCGGCGGCGCATCATGCGGCAGATACACCGCGGCTGAACTCGGCCAATCCCGGCGAAACATATCGGCCACGACGGCGATCGTCTCGCTGACGCGGGGTGCCATCGGGTAACCGTTCTCGGCATAGCCGATCGCCGGGCCCAAGACCTCGGCGAGCCGCATCGTCCCGTAGTCGCGCAACAAGCGCATCCACGCGCCGAATGCGGCGGGCACCGCGGCGGCGAGCAGCCCGGTGCCGGGGATCAGGTCGAGCCCGAGCTCGCGAAAGTTGGCGATCGTCGCGGCTTGCGGCGCCACACCCTGGCCGCAGATCATGTCGACGCGGCGGTTCGCCTCGCTCCACACCAGTATCGGCGCCTCGCCCAGCGGCCCATTCGTGCTGGGCTCGACCACCTGCAATGTGAAGCCGGCGGCGGCCGCTGCATCGAAAGCGTTGCCGCCTTTTTCGAGCACGCTCATGCCGACGGCCGAGGCGAGCCAATGGGTCGATGCAACGACCCCGAATGTGCCTCGGATCTCGGGTCGGGTGGTAAATCCGGACATCACGTGCCCTCCTGATTTAGCCTTGCGACCATCAGGTTAGACGCCATTGTCCGGTGAGGAAACAGCCGGCACGTCGCTACCCTATGCCATCGCGGATCATCGGCCCGAAAGAGTGGCAAGTTGACCCTGTCCTGCTTCGGGTTAGCCAACGTCTTCGCGCCGCAGCGGTCGTTCGCGGCAGGCGACCCGTGGCGGCAAGAAATGCCCCATTCCGGCCGTTGCCTCGATGCGCGGGCGCCATCCGTGTCTGCTAAACATTCATTCATTCGATGACCTCGGCGGCCTGCGCGAGCAACGCTGGAGGCACGGCCAATCCAAGCTCTTTAGCGGTCTGCAGGTTGATCGTAAGATCGAACTTGTTACCTCGATAAAACGGAATGTCACTCGCCTTCGCGCCGCGCAGAACGGCGTCGATGTCGGCGGCTACGCGTTGGCACAATTCGATATAATCGGCTTTAAAAGCCATCAGCCCACCGACTTCGACGAACCCGGGAACAGCATACATGGCTGGCAACCGCACCTGCTTGATTAGATCGGCGATCAAGACGCGGTTCTCATAGATGTCCGTGTTGTCGGCGACCATGATGGCGTTGGCGCCGTTGCGGGCGGCGGAGACGATCGTCTGGCTGTACGCCGCGTCGCTTGGTGGCAAACCGTAGAGCGCCGTGACGAGGGGAAGTCGTGCGGCCTCGCAAGCAGCCCGAACGGCGGTCTCCAAGAATTTTCGCCATCCGGGAGTGTTGGGCGCCAGAAACCCCACTTTTGCCATCGCCGGAAATATCTCACGCAACAACCCAAGCCGCTTGCTCCAGATCGACGGTCCGGTGTCGCTGCTGATCCCGGTGACGTTGCCAGCCGGATGCGCCAAGCTCTGCGTCAGCCCCATCTCGATCGGGTCGTACGACCACGCCACGATCGGAATGGTTGTCGTCGCGGCCATCAGCTCAAAGAGGCCCGGCCCGATGGCGAAGATGACATCCGGGTTGCCGCGGACCGCTTCCGCCGCGAGCGCGTCAAGACTGCCGGTGTGACGTTCCTTACCGTAGCGCTCGACCGTCAGGTTCTTGCCTTCGACATGTCCGAGCCGGCGAAGCTCGGCGAAAATGGCGCGGTAAAACCCGTTCGCGCTGATCTCCTGCATTAGCGCCGCCGGCTGATACACAGAGAAGATGACGAGCCGCTGGGTTTTACCGCTCCGCTGAGCGGCAGCTGGTAAGACGACGGTGAACGACACCGCGCTGGCGACAACATCCCGCCGCCTCATTCGATGACCTCGTCGCGACATGCGCCCCCCCCGTCGCTCACCCCCAACATATTACGGCAGAGGTTGCCGCGAGGATCAGCGCGGTTAGATGATTTTATCAGATCCGCCCCTGGCTCAGCCCTGTCCAGTTGTGCCGGGTGGGCCAACGGCTGGCTTAGGCGCGCTTAAGCCATCGCGTCGAGGCCGACCGGTGCGTGCCGCTGCTCCTGTGCTGCGACGGGCACGGTAACCGCCCGTAGGAGATAAGTTCGAAACATGGTGGCCCGCACGGCGTCTCGCTTGAATGGATCGCCAGCAACGACTGTGCTTCCATCAGCAATGATGCTGGGGTGAACCTTACGAAGTGTGGCCGTGCAGGCTAACGGCCACTATCGGCGCACGGCTGCCGATACGGGTACGTACGGCGGGTGGCTCAAGTTGCCCCGTTCCGGACTCTTAATCGGCGGGGTCGGCGCGAGTTTGGATCATCTTGACCATTTCGTTGCATTCTCCAGGATGGCGGAATGATGCCGAGGTGGGCATCGCGGCTGGTCTGGCGATCAGCAAACGTCGGCGCTAAACTCGCAACGGACCTGGCCATGCAGACAGCGGCTTTGGGTACGAGCACCCGACAGAACCTAACAATCGCGGCGCTCGGCGTTGTCTACGGCGACATCGGCACCTCGCCTCTCTACGCGGTCAAACAGTGTTTCCACGACGCTGCCGCCATAACATTGCCGCGGGTATTCGGCGTACTTTCGCTGATCGTCTGGGCTCTGACCATCATCGTTACAATCAAATACATCATCGTGCTCATGCGGGCCGACAACCGCGGCGAAGGTGGCATTTTTGCGTTGACAATTCTCGCTCTTCGGTCTTCCGCCGGAAGAAGAAACCGATGGATTCTTTTTTTAGGGCTGATTGGGGGCTCCTTGTTCTTTGGGGATGGCATACTCACGCCGTCGATCTCGGTGCTTAGCGCGGTTGAAGGCCTGGAGGTCAAAACCCCCGAATTACGACTCTACGTACTGCCATTGACATTGAGCTTCTTGGTAGTTCTTTTCATTTTACAGAAGCGTGGCACGGGTCGCGTCGGCCTATTTTTTGGTCCGCTCATGATCGTCTGGTTTTCCACGATCGGTTTATTGGGTCTCGAGCAGATCGCGCAACACCCGACAATCATTGGGGCGCTCAACCCGCTATACGGGATTGAGTTAATCATGAGCGATCCAGCCTCTGGTTTCATCCTGCTTGGGGCCGTTGTTCTTGCTGTAACAGGAGCCGAAGCGCTTTACGCGGATATGGGACATTTCGGCCGGCCTCCAATCCGGCGCGCCTGGCTGGGGTTGGTGTTCCCGTGCTTGTTGCTAAACTACTTCGGACAGGGGGCGTTGCTGCTCACCGATCCGGAAACGCTGCAAAATCCGTTTTACCGGCTCGCACCGAATTGGGCTGTGTACCCGCTCGTGATCCTGGCCTCCGCAGCGACGGTGATCGCCTCGCAGGCGGTGATATCGGGCGCCTTTTCATTAACAAACCAAGCGGTACAGCTCGGCTATTTGCCGCGAATGCAGGTGCGCCACACTTCCGAGCGGGAGATGGGCCAGGTGTTCGTTCCTGAGGTGAACACAATCTTATTTCTCGCCGTGGTTGCCACGGTAGTTGGCTTTCGCTCATCCAGCGCACTCGGCGGGGCGTACGGCGTTGCCGTTACTGGCACGATGGCGGTCGATACAATTTTAGGCTTCACATACTTGGCCTTGGGCGCGAGGTGGCCGATTTGGCTCCTCGTTCCGTTGTTCAGCATATTTGCAATCGTCGATATGTTGTTTTTCAGTGCCAACTTGTTGAAGGTCGTTGAAGGTGGTTGGTTTCCCATTATCGCCGCGACTTTCGCATTCACGGTCATGGGAACCTGGTGGCGAGGCAGACGGTTGATTGCAGATATCCGTGCCCGCGATGCACTGCCGCTCTCCTTGTTCGTTCGAGACCTCAACCTGCAATCGCTGATGCGGGTATCGGGGACGGCGGTTTTCATGACCCGGGACCTTAGCCAAGTCCCGGTTGTGCTGCTTCATGCTCTGAAACACTACAAGACGCTGCACGAGCGCGTTGTTTTAATGCAGGTCAAAACAGAAGACGTCCCGCATGTGCCCGACGAGCGGCGCCTTGAGATCGACGAAAGAGGAAAAGGCTTCTATACGATGCTCATACGTTATGGCTTTATGGATGAGCCAAATGTTATGCGCGCGCTTGCCCAATGTCGGCTGGAGCACTTCCATATCAATCTGATGGAGACATCTTTTTTTATTGGGCGCGAGAAGCTACGGCTTCGGTCTCGCCGCAGCCGCGCGCTTGGTCGTTGGTGGGGGCCCGAACTATTCGTTTCTCTGGCATGGCGGGATCGGTTGTTCATCTTTTTGAGCAACCTCGCCCTGGATGCGACCGAGTTCTTCCGCATTCCCCCGAACCGGGTCGTGGAGCTGGGTGGGCAGATCGAAATTTGAGGCGCCACCGGGCGAATCCGCGGGAGTGTGACGCCAAAGACGAAGGTCCGGAATCGACGTCTTGCCCGTTGCGGTGCGCCACGGCGAAGGCCTTTTGACCGAACCGACAGCTGCCACTCAACCGTGGCGGCGGCTACCGCTCCTCATCCCGAACCGGACATCGCCAGCGCCATTGTAGTTGTCGGTGTTATCGCCGATAGAGCTCCGGGTTACGGCAACTTGCGATCACCGGCGCTGAGCTTCTCCAAGGTCAAACATTTGATATTCGATGCTTATCTGGCTTAACGAGCAGTAGAACAGATTCCATTTTAAGCCGCCGCGGCCATGTCAGGGTCCACTCACTATTGCGCGGCGCGCTCCGCATTCTCTCGGGCACGGGCAGCAGCGACGCGATCGATCTCGGCTTTCGCTTCGGGGTTTTCGCGTAGGAAACGGCGGAACTCCGTGAGGTTCAACACCAACACCTGGCAATAACCAAGGGCGACCACATCGGCCTGACGCCGCTCTCGGCTGAGCAGCGCCATCTCGCCGAAAAAGTCGCCGCTGCCGAGTCGCACCCGTTGATCACCCAACACCACCTCAACCGCACCCGACGAGATCAGGAACATCTCAGTGCCGCGTTCCCCTTTGCGGATCACCATCTCCTCGGGAACGAGGAGACGAGGCCGCAGATGACGCGCCAATGCCCTCCGCTCTCGGGACCCCAAAGCAGCGAACATTTCGATCTGGCCGATCAGCTCATCGGCGCGGAGGCCGAGGTCGAGCGGGGCATCGTCGACCCAGTTCCTGCGATGGGCCGCGTGCTCACGCTCGAGATTTTCGAACACCTCTCGACCGATTAACCCTTCTTCGTACAGATCGCGGTAACGCGAGAGCAGCAGTCGCAGTCCTGATCGCTGCAGGAAACGCCGTTCCAACACTTCGGCATGCTCAGGATATTGCAGCCGCAGCGCGTCGAGCGCGCGGGTTGTGGCTGTCGACCGCGCCGTGATCAACTCACTTAGGGCCTCGCAAGCACCGTCCCCCAGCAGTGCACGCAAGCGGCTGCCCGAGAAACGGCCGAGTTGCCCGAGCGCCAGCCGACGCACCAGCAGCGTCTCGAAACGGATCGAAATTTGCCGTTGCAGCGCTCCACTTAGGTGCAGCGTACGATGCAGGAAATTGGCAATCCGAAGACTGCGCGAGAACTGCAGCGCCTCGTGCGCGACGCGGGTGTAGCCGACCAATCCTTCGGCCTTGGCGGCATCGAGAATTCGGTTGGTGCTACGCAGCAACCGCTCGATCGCCGTGCCCGAAACCGTGTGCTGGGCATGATGGTCGAGAATGATCCGGCGTTCCTGGTTGGCGATCGCGATGAGGGCAATCGTGATCCGGTCTCGGTCGGAGATCGCCGTATCGATCTCCGATTGAGCCGCCAGCCGGTCCATTTCCTCGCTGTAGCGTGCGGTGGCGGCGGTGGTGGCCTCGGTGTCGATCTCGTATTCCCTCGCCGTCTCCCGCACCGCGTCGCGTATGTCGCCGAGCGACAGCGTCATCACCTTGTCGCGCAGCGCGCGATCGAGCGGCGATAGCCGGTCAAGCTTTAATAGTCGCATGACCAGCCGCAGCGTCAGCCCATTGACCAATAGTGTGAACAGCACGAAGCCCGTCGCCAGCACCGCGATCAAGTCCTTCAGCGCAGGATCAATGCGGTTGTCCTCGGTGACCGAGAGTGCCAGCGCCAACGTCACCGCGCCACGCAGCCCACCCCAGGTGATCGCCAGATTGTAAGCGGCACTAACATGCTGGCTAAGGCGCAGCGAGCTCAGCAGCGGGAATAGCCCGAACAGCACCGCCGCCCGAGACAGCAGCGCCGCGGCGAGCGCTATGCCCAAAAACCACAGATCGGATAGGTGGATGCCGACGAGGAGCTTCGGCACCAGCGCCGAAGCGCTGATGAAAATCAGCGAGCTCGCCCAGAAGCCGAGCTGCTCCCAAACCTGCTCGAGGTAGAGCCAGTTCTCGGGGGTGAGGCGGACGCGCGCGAAAGTGCCGGCGGTCAGCCCGGCACCGGCAACCGCAACGACGCCCGACACCTCGCATTCTTCACCGAGGATATAGACGACGTAGGGAAGTACGACGGCAAGCGTGACCTCGGCCATGCGCGAGCCACCGAGCAGCGGCAGGATCGTGCCGTAGAGTCGCCCGCCGACCACGCCCAGCACGATGCCACCGAGAAACGCGACGACGAAATGCTCCGCGCCGGCGGCGATGTGCGAATTGGTACCGCCAGTCAGCATCGCCACCAGCACGGTGAAAAGCACTATGGCGGCAGCGTCGTTGAGCAGGCTTTCGCCCTCCAACAGCCGCGTTAGGCGCGGCGGTGCGCCGACCTCGTGCAGGATCGCCACAACCGCTGCCGGGTCAGTTGTAGCGACGATGGAGCCGAATAGCAGCGCGGCGATCAGCGGCACATCGGCGATGAGGTTCAGGCTGTACCCGATAGCCGCCGCGGCGGCGAAGACTGCAACGATCGCCAGCATGAGGATCGGCGCCGCATCCTCGGCGATCTCGCGCACGTCGATCATCAGCGCCGCGTGGAACAGTAGGATCGGCAGGAAGACGGTGAGGAAGATCGAGGCGCTGAATGGCAGGTTGACGACCGGCGCCACGATCTCGTCGAAGAGATCGGTTAGCGGTGTGTAGAGCAGGAAGCTGGAGAGTCCGCCGACCGCGACTCCTACCATTGCCAGCAGCACGGCATAGGGCAGGCGCAGCCGTTCAGCGATCGGTTGAACGAGACTAACGAGAATCAGGAAGCCCGCGATCACAAGCGTGGTCGTCGCGACACTGCCCATTCAGAACCTCTCGCGCTCGGACGGCCGTGATGCCGTATTAGATCTGCGCTATCGACTGAGGAAGCCTGTATAGCATCTGGTCCGCGCTTACGCGGACGAGGCCGGTTTTCAGCGCAGTGCTGCCGCCCCCGGGACCCGGGTACGAGGCAGTTGGGCCACAGCGATGAGCGATGCCGTCCGGGGCGGCGGACGGCTGCTAACTTGATCACCCCCAAACCCCGAATAGTGCTTGCGGACCAGGGCATCGGGGCCGCCGGTGGCGCGGAGACGAGGGCCAACCGCTCTTGAGGGTGTCATCGACTCGGCTCCATGCCCGGCCCGTCGGGCGGCTGCGAGGGCACTAGACATGGAAACCTACGATTACATTGTTGTCGGCGCCGGTTCAGCCGGTGCGGCGGTCGCGAACCGGCTGTCCTCAGATCCGCGGAAGGGCCTGGAGGCACCGGACCTGATGCTGGGTTGGATCCCGATGCTGACCGAGGCCAGTCCGCGAGGCCCGAGGATATCGCGGCAACCAGGTCTGACCCTTTATGCCCACGCGA
>DASXMC010000636.1:0-1666 GCA_036495885.1 Allostellaceae bacterium
CGACGCCGATCTCTTGGAAGTACGCGCTCACATCGGACTGTTCGACCCCGCCGCCAAATTCCAACAGCCCGATGCATTGGCCGCTGGCGTCGGCATCGGGGAAATTATAAATGCCGGCGAGTTCGGTCGGCACGAAATAGGGCTTGGCTTTCGCCATTGTGATGGCAGCGCCGATCTTCCGCCTAGCGCGCGGCACGCGATGCATGACGCGGTTGGTGTTGAGGCCAAAAACCCCGGTGATGGCATCGGCGACATCTGCGGGCAGCGTGACCGGGCCAGAGCGGGCATGGAACTCGCCGAGCTTGGGATGCGTGTAGTCGAGCAATTTGACCCCGAACGCCGCATTGACGTTGGCGGCGGTGCCAGCCAATCCAAGCCGCGCCGAGGCGGGTTCGTCGCGGGTGATGACGAGGTGGTGGTCGGCGGCGAATTTCTCGATTTTCGCGACCGCATCAGGGTCGGAGCCGTATGCGGTCCGCAGCTCGTCACGGGTCAGATATTTGCGCTCGCCCGGCGGCTTGGCGGCGAGTGCCGAAAGATCCGGGAGCTGCTTGCGGCGGCGGACGCCGACCGTCAGCTCGATCCATTTGTTGGGATTGGTTTTGCGCTTTGCCACCGAACCCGGCGGCAGGTGATGCAGGCTGTTGCCGAGTACGCGTCGATTGGCAGCAGGGCTCCTCATCGAGATACTCCCTTCATTCTCCACCCAACCGAGGACCGGCCTCGCTGGGCAGACACAAGGCTATACCCGGGAGTGTGGACGCCTGTGTGAACCAGCTCTCACCAGTGGAAGATTGTCAGCTT
This sequence comes from Allostellaceae bacterium, assembly GCA_036495885.1. Lineage (GTDB taxonomy): Bacteria > Pseudomonadota > Alphaproteobacteria > ATCC43930 > CGMCC-115725 > AP-15. The sequence goes on from DASXMC010000636.1 coordinate 805, forward strand.
GCGAGTGCGGAACGGCCGCCGGTGCCGGATGCCGTCAGGTTACCGAGCCTTGGCGGCTCGCCCTCACCTCGGGCCCGCGATCTGAGCCCGGGCCATTCAACCCGGTCGGCGGTTGCGCGCCGGGCCTGGACGCGAGGGCCTCCGGCGCCGCCTTGATCAGATCGCTCTTCACGACCGCAACCTCGTCGCCGGCGGTGGAGAACGTAACGACGATTTCCAACGCATTATCGGCGGCAGCGCGATCGAGCAGCACGCTCGGGGCGGGATCGGCGAGCAGCCGGGTATCGGCTTCGGCGAGGGTGCGGACTTTTCCGATCGCCCAGTCGAGATCGAGATCCTCGGCGATACGGAAGCGCGCCTCGCCGCCATGCGGCGGCGCTGGATAAACGCTGTAATTGCGCAGCGGCTGGCCCCAGACCCCGGCGTTCGGCACGATGACCTGCACCTTGTCGTCGGTCACCAACTCGGTCCAAAACAATGTTAATTCCTGAACCGTGCCGATGCTGCCGCCAACCTGAACCTTCTGACCGATACGGAACGGCCGGAAAATCAACAACATCACACCTGCCGCCAAATTAGACAGCGTGCCCTGCAACGCCAGCCCGACGGCGAGGCCGGCGGCACCGAGAACGGCGACGAGGCTCGTCGTCTGGATGCCGAACTCGGACAGAACCGCGAGCACGGTGATGGTCAGAACCAGATATCGAGCGAGGCTGCCGAAAAAGCTTCGCAGCATCGGATCGAAATGCGGCGTCCGGCTGAATGTCTTGACGATCAGCTGATCGGCCTTTCCCGAGAGCCACAGGCCGATCAGCAGGATGACGATGGCACCAAGAGCGTTTAGCGCGTTGGAAACGATCAG
>DASXMC010000637.1:0-4329 GCA_036495885.1 Allostellaceae bacterium
CGGACATAGTTTTCGGTACAGACAACCAGCTTACCTTATCGTCATGGCCGGGCTCGTCCCGGCCTTTCATATTACTGGCTTGGATCATAGCTGCCGCGCGTCGTTGCGCGAATGACAACTATAAAATTGCCATAATCATACCCTATCCTGGCTCCACTCTGGAAACGGCGATAGGAAGGAACATGCCTCGAAATCTTGCACTTGTTGATGCGGCGCAAAGGCGGAGGGCCGGATGCGCCTGACGGCCCGAGTTTGTCTATGGCAACACACAAGTTGGCCTCTCAAAAAGGGGCCGCCCTGATCTCAGACCTGATAAAACAGGGAAAACAGGCGGGCATAGGGGAGGTGTAGGCGGTCGCCGTGCTGCAACGGACGACAAGTTTCTCTGGCTCTTGTTTCTGCCGGCACCCGTGGCAGCGCCGACAAAAGGCGTGGCCGCTTAACAGCAACTCAGTTGGGATCGCTCGATTTGGAAGGCAGGAAGCGCTTTGCTATAGCGACGGTGGTCGTCGCCGTCATCATCATTTATGGTTCGCTCTATCCCTTCATGTTCCGTCCGCCGGTCGACGGCATAAAACCGGCGCTGGACGCGCTTTGGGCAAGCCGGGCCGCCCTACCGAGCCGCAGTGCGGCTATCGCCAATATTCTGCTCTACATGCCGTTCGGCTTTTGCGCGGTGCTCGCCCTCCGAAACGAAGCGGGGAGTGGCGCTTGGGTGGTGCTGGTCACAATGATGGGTGCTCTTCTCAGCATCAGCATGGAGCTGGCACAGTTTTTTGACCAGGACCGCGTCACCGACGCGCCCGATGTTTACGTCAATACGATCGGAACCTTGTTAGGGGCAGTCTGCGGTCGGTTGATGCGGCCCGGTTTCCGCTGGCCGATGGTTGCGGAAATGGGCGCCGCCCGCGTGCCGGCATTATTGCTCGCCGCCTGGATCGGATACCGGCTATTCCCTTACGTTCCGGCGATCGACCTGCACAAATATTGGCAGGCTATCGCACCGGTAATTCTCCATCCGAGGCTGACCGCCTACGGCCTTTTCCGCTACACCGCAATTTGGCTTGCGATCGCTGCGCTACTCGAAGCGATCGTCGGTTCGAGGCGGATATGGCTCTACTTTCCGCTGTTTGCCGTCGCCGTTCTGGTCGGCAAGGTGATGGTCGTCGATGCCGTTCTGAGCATGGCCGATATCGCCGGAGCAGCCTCGGCGTTGGTCTGGCGCGGTCTTCTCGGGATCAGCGCCTCAGTTCGGACCGCCGTCGTAGCGCTTGCCTTTTGCAGCGATGTCGTGGCCGAGCGGCTGGAGCCGTTCCAGTTTGGCACGATTGCCGGGCCATTTGGCTGGACCCCGTTTTGGGGGTTCATCTCGGGCGATCCCGCAATCGAGACCTTGGCGTTCCTGCAAAAGTTCTTCCTCTATGGCGGCGCCATTTGGCTTCTCGTCAACGCCGGATTGCGGCTCGCGCCGGCAACACTGCTGATTGCCGCGATGTTGTTTGCAACAAGCCAGGCGGAGCGGTTTTTGCCGGGCCGCTCGGCCGAGGTTACCGACGCCGTAATGGCCCTGCTCATCGGCGGCATTTTTGCCTTGATCGGGTCCAAATCGGATTGGGTTCGCGGCGAATTCGGCGCTGATTAGCGGCGGGGTTGGCGGCGCCTGGCGGATTGGCCACATTAGTTATCCGACCAGCCGGGGAATGGGTATGACAGCCGAGACCGCCGCGCCGACAGCGGGCCGTGACTTTATCCGCGACATCATCGAGACCGACCTCGAACAGGGCCGGGTCCGCGAGGTAGTGACCCGCTTTCCGCCGGAGCCCAACGGCTATCTGCATATCGGCCACGCCAAGGCAATCTGGGTCAATTTCGGAATCGCCAAAGAATATGGCGGTCGCTGCCATTTGCGCTTTGACGACACCAATCCTACCAGGGAAGAACAGGAGTATCTCGACGCTATCGAGCGCGATGTGCGCTGGCTCGGCTTTGATTGGGGGCCGCATCTCTATCACGCCTCAAATTATTTCGACCAGCTCTACGACTGGGCCGAGCACCTGATCCGCGTCAGTCAAGCCTATGTCGACGATTTGTCGCCGCAAGAGATGCGGGCGATGCGCGGCACCTTGACCGAGCCCGGCCACGACAGTCCCTATCGCCAGCGCAGCATCGCCGAAAACCTGGATTTGTTCCACCGGATGCGGGCCGGCGAATTCGCGAACGGCGCACGGGTGTTGCGGGCCAAGATCGACATGGCTTCGGGCAACATCAATTTACGCGACCCGGTGCTGTACCGCATCCTGCATACCGCTCACCCGCGCACCGGAACAAAGTGGTGCATCTATCCCAGCTATGATTTCGCGCATGGCCAGTCGGACGCGATCGAAGGGGTCACGCATTCCCTGTGCACCTTGGAATTCGAGGATCATCGGCCGCTTTACGACTGGTTTCTAGACAATCTGCCGGTGCCGTCGCGGCCGCGGCAATACGAGTTCGCGCGGCTCAAAATTAACTATACCGTCCTCTCCAAGCGGTTTTTGACCGAGCTGGTGCGACAGGCGCGGGTCAGCGGTTGGGACGATCCGCGCATGCCGACCCTGGCGGGTTTGCGGCGGCGCGGGGTGCCGCCGGCGGCAATCCGCGACTTCGCCCGGCGGGTCGGAATTGCCCGCGCCAACAGCCTGGTAGATGTCGGCATGTTCGACCATGCGGTGCGCGAGCATCTCAACAAAACCGCGCTGCGGCGGATGGCGGTGCTGCGCCCGCTCAAGCTGGTAATCACCAACTTTCCAGCGGAAAGAAGCGAGGAACTGCCCGCGATCAACAACCCCGAAGACCCGTCCGCCGGCGCACGGCCGGTGTTGTTTGGCCGCGAGCTTTACATCGAGCGCGACGATTTTATGGAGGACCCGCCGAAGCGGTTCTTTCGCCTGGCGCCCGGACGCGAGGTTAGGCTGCGCTACGCCTATCTGGTTACCTGCCGCGATGTGGTCAGGAATGCTGCGGGTGAGATTACCGAGCTGTTGTGCACTTACGATCCGGCGACGCGCGGCGGCAATGCCCCCGATGGACGCAAGGTCCAAGCGACGTTGCACTGGGTGGCTGCGGGCCATTCGCTGCCGGCGGAAGTCAGGCTTTACCATTCCCTCTTCATCCGCCCCGATCCTGGCGCCGGCGGCGATTTTTTTGCGGATCTCAACCCGGATTCGCTGGAAACCTTGACCGAGGCCCGCATCGAACCGGCGCTGGCCGAAATAAAGGTTGGCGAAACGGTGCAGTTCGAGCGGCAAGGCTATTTTTGCCTCGACCCCGATTCTCGTACCGACCACCTCGTCTTTAATCGCACGGTCGGCCTGCGCGACAGCTGGGCCAAGGCGCTCTCGGCCGCAGGGTGATCGCGCCGGGGGCAGGTATGCGCGAGGCCAGCCGTCGGCGCGCTCGCCCGCGACCCCCAACGCCCTCAGCTGTGCTTGATTTCGGCAAGCAGTTTTTCCGCCTCGGGCTTATCGGCAAAGCTGGCGCCGGTGCCGAGCAGTTTTTCGAGCATAGCCTGAGCGTCTGCGGCGCGCCCGGCGCGATGCAAGGCCACCGCGAGATGGTAGGCGATTGCGGGATCCGCTGGCGCCGATACATTGGCAGCCGTCAGGTAGGTCACGGCCTTCCAGGTGTTTCCCTGGGCGAGCAGGATCCAACCCAGCGTATCATCGATTTGAGCCGCATTGGGGGCTGCCGCCGCCGCCAGCTGCGCCAGCTGTTGTGCTTTGTTCAAATCGCCTTTTTGTTGATAGAGCCAAGCGAGGTTGTTCAACGCCGGCGGGTTGTTCGGATGTGAGGCTAAGAGCCGCTCGTACTCGACGATTGCAGCATCGTAATTCTTGCCCTCCAGATAGAGCGAGGCCAGCGCCGAGCCGACGGCGTAGTTGGCCGGATCGTTTTTGAGGCGCTCCTCCAACAAAGCTTCCGCCTTGGCGGCGTCGCCGGAACGTTGATAAAGGCCGGCGAGCGCGGCACGCACATCGTCCTTGCTTGGCTTAATGGCAAGATCGTGTTCGAGCAATCCGATCGCTTCTTTGCCGCGGCCTGCCTTTTCGAGCAGATTGGCCGAAATCAGATCGTAGATCGGATTGTCGGGGTCTTTTTTGGCAAGGCCCCGCGCCTCGACCAGCCCGGCCTCGACCCCGCCGATTTCAGCGGCGACCCGGATCAGGTTGGCCTTGATCTCCCGGTTTTGCGGCGCGAGGGCAAGCGCCTGCTGCAGCACCGATTGGGCTTGGGGATAGTCTTTTAAGGCGTTGAGCGCGCTGACATAACGGAACAGGATCGGGGCCGAGG
>DASXMC010000638.1:0-2554 GCA_036495885.1 Allostellaceae bacterium
GAACAGGACGATGAATTCAGGAGCATCGGGCTCGCGGCGAAGAACCTCGAGTGCATGATTGATATTCCCGGCTTTGGCGTGTCGATTGTCGGGGCGCGTCAGATAGCGGGCATTCTTGCTTCGGCAAAGGTGCTCGACCCAAGGCCGCCGGCCGTCATCGAGCACCCACACACGCAAATCCGGGAAATCGATCCCCAGTCCGCCGACGATCGTCCGAGCAAGGATTGCTTCTTCCTCGTTATAACTGGTGATCAGCACGTCGACTCGTGGCGGGCGCTCCAGACCCCTTAGCCATGTACGCATCTCGGTCGCCTCGCGGCGGCGGTCGATGGTGCGTCCGAGTGTGATGAAGGCGATAGTCGATCCAACGGCGGCGGCCTCTAGAAGGGCGAACATCCACGCGTAGAGGCTCGCCAGATTCGGCCCTAAGGGCGGGATCGTCGCCGAAAAGCGCCATCCGATGTATCGCCAAACGAGCAGGATGCAAATCCCGAACAGCGCCATCCGAGCGCGACTGTCGCGCGGGTCGAGATGCGGCAGGAACAGCGCGGCCGCGCCGATAAGCACGAAGGTAAGGCTGAAATCGGATACGCCCATTTTCGGGCTCAAGACATCCTGAGCAGGCTGCGCAGCGATCCGATCAGCCTGGCCGCGAGGCCATGGCTGACATCCTCGAAAATGACCTCGCCGGTCCTGCCAACTGCACAGCCGTCTTCGCTGCTGGCAGCCAGCTTCGGTATGGCTGCGACAATCTGATGACTTCCCGGGTCGAACGGGATGGCGAAGGCAGTGCTGCCGCCGAGTTTGACGATCCGGCCAGCATATTCGCGGTCGGTCCCAGAAACCCGGAATCGCACCGGATCACCAAGGTGCAGCTCATTGTAATCGCGATCTGATACCGAAGCAGTCACGATCACGGTTGAGCAGTCGAGCACAGTCAAAAGGTCTTGGCCCTTGCGCACGTATTCGCCGGGCGCGGCGAGTACTGTCCACAACTGGCCTTCGACCGGTGCGGTAAGGACGGCTTTGCTATGCGCCGCCAACCGGTCCCGCTCGTCCGCGAGCTGGCTTTGCACTGCCTGCGATTTCCGCGTCATCTCGTCGAGCGCGGCCTGGGTCTCAGTAATACGCAATGCCAGTTCGCGGGCGCGCTGCAGGGAAGACGGGGCATCGTTGTAGCTGTCACCGAGAAAGGTGCCGGTGCGCGCCGCGTCGAGTTCTACAGCGAGCGCGTCCAGACGCATGCGCGCAGCGATCACCGCTTGATCCTCTACCTCTTGGGCATAACGAGCCTTCTCCTGGGCTTCGTCGGATTGGAACCCGCGCGCATGAAGCGCCGCGCCCCGCCCAACAACCGCCTTGGCATCGGCTTCCCGTGCGGCTGCCGCGTCGAGGTTCGCACGGGCTTCTTCGATGCGCAGCTCGAGTTGCCGCACTCGGCCGAGGCGATAAGCTTCGGCCTGGGCCGCGGCCTCACCACGCGCCCGCTCAAGGTCGGTCAGGCGGCGCGGCAGCGAATCACGTTCGAGTTCGGCTGCGCTTGCTTCGCGTTCTAGTTGGGCAAGCCGTGCATCGTCGGCAAGCGGATCTTCGACGCGGCCAATGGCTTCGCCCGTTTTAATTGCCATGCCCGGCGTCGTGACCGTAGCGGTGGCAATTCCGTCGATAGGAGCGCGGATGACCGCAACGCGCGCGTTGATAACCGCATCGCGGCTCGCTCTGACGACCAGCTGCTGATACAGACTGACCAGGCCCGCGGCCAGCAGGAGCGCGGCGCAAGCCAATTTGGCGGCCCGCCGCGTCAGCAAAGCGGGTCTGCTGCGGCCGCCTAGATCCGGCGAACGCGGGCGCTTCGCAGTGACTTCGGCTGCGGTGGTCACTTACGGCCCTCCATCCGATGAAAAGCCGCTGAATCCTGACCGATACCTCATTAATTTTTGGTTTACGGCTGATCTCCGGCATGGCCCGGCACGCATCGCCGTCTACACTCTATTGCTGCTATCCCAAGGCGCTCTCGTGTATGGGGACCAATGACACGGGCGAGAGCGGGGACGTCCGCGACCTGGTGATCGGGCGTCGAGCGTCGCTTCGCGCTGGCCAATCGACCGCAGGGCTACCCGAATGGCTCGGATAAAGTTGGCCCTGCACCACAAGCGAGGCCAGCGCTGGCCCGGGAAACGGCATGGCCGAAGCTTTCGAGAAGACCCTCAGGTGCGAAAGTCAGCTAAATGGGACGCTACCAGGGTTGTGCGCATCGCGCCGAAGGTCGGTGTGGGTCGAGTCCGGAGGCTCGATCGCCACCTCCCGAGCGGCCGGAATCGTGAAGGGTTTCGGATGCCGGCCCGTCGTGAGCGATCGACCGGGTTGGGGCCGGCGTCCGAAAGCCTCCGATGAACGAACCCGCGGGAAGCTGCGAGCGGCTCCTCGCGACCCACGAGCGGATCATGCGGCGGCGCAACCCGGAGAAGCTTGTGCAGGAGGCGATCGAGGCTGAGCGGATGAACCGGGTACTCGACGCGATAGGGGTGCGGTAGGCGGCTAATCCGGGCGGTCG
>DASXMC010000639.1:0-4717 GCA_036495885.1 Allostellaceae bacterium
GGTCGAGCGCGAAGACCAACGGAAAAAACGGTTCGAACAGGCCGAGGAAGGGATGATCATAAATATGCCGAGACCCGGCCTCCGACACCGCCCACAATCGCCCGGCACTATCGAAGGCAATGCCCTCGGTACCGGGCGCGATTTCATAGCGGCGCTGCAGCGCGCCGGTCGCCGGGTTGAGCCGGTCGAGCGTGCCCCAGCTCCAATCGCTGCGCGCGATCCATAGCCCCCCGCCGCCGATCGCCGCGCCCTGCGAGCGGTCGGGGATCGTCAGTACCGTTGCGGCCTGGGACGCCTCTAGCGTTTCGCCGTCGGATAGCCGGGCCAGGGTCGCCGCCGTGAAGCGGAACAGCCGGCCAGGACCATCTTCGTAGGTCCCCAGCCAGATCCCATCCGGCGCCGACGCAGCGAGCCCGCCAATAACCCCGGGACCGAGCGGAAACTGCCGAAATCGCGCACCCCGATCAAACGCCCGGGCTAGCGGGGGCGCGAACAGCGTGTGCGTGTCGGCGACGTAGAGTATGCCTTCGCCGCCGATGGCAAGGCCGCCGGCATGGCCGCACGGGCTCGGCACATCGACATATGCGGTCGGTCCGCCCGTCTCGAGATCGATGCGGATCACCCGGCACGGCCCGCGATGGACGCCCAAGCTGTCGCTGTGATAGGCGGAGACGTAACTGCTGCCACCATCAACCGCGAGCCCCTGCGGATCGTAGCCGGCCGCCGATGTCGTCGGATATTCGCGGCTAATGGGCGCCGACGAGGAAGGCACGCTTGCCGCGCTGAAGGTGATCCGGCGCGAATTGGTCGATCCCAGGATCGTCGAACATCGCGGCCGCATCGTCAAAACCACTGGCGACGGGCTGTTAGTCGAGTTTGCCAGCGTCGTCGACGCCGTGCGCTGCGCGGTCGACGTTCAGCGCGAGTTGGCCGAACGCAATGCCGAGGTGCCGGCCGCGACGCGCATCGAGTTCCGCGTCGGCATCAATCTTGGCGACATCATCATCGATGGGGGCGACATCTTCGGCGACGGCGTCAACGTCGCCGCTCGACTCGAAACCTTGGCGGAGCCCGGTGGCATCTGCGTCAGCCGCGTGGTGCGCGACCAGGTACGCGACAAGCTCGCCTTCGCGTTCGAGGACATGGGCGAGCAGCAGGTCAAGAACATCGCCCGGCCGGTGCACGCCCATCGCATCCGCATCGACGCCGCCGCAGCTGCCTCGGCGGAGCCGGCGCCAATGCCGCTGCCCGACAAGCCGTCTATCGCCATCTTGCCGTTCCAGAACATGTCGGGTGATCCCGACCAGGATTATTTCGCCGATGGCATGGCCGAGGACATCATCACCGCGCTGTCGAAATTGCGCTGGTTTTTCGTGATCGCTCGCAATTCGACCTTCGCCTACAAGGGAAAATCGTCTGACGTCCGCCAGGTCACCCGAGAGCTGGGCGTGCGCTATGTGCTCGAAGGGAGCGTTCGCAAGGCTGGCAACCGGGTGCGCATCACCGCGCAGCTGATCGATGGAGCAACCGGAAACCACATTTGGGCGGATCGGTACGACCGGCAGGTGGTGGACATTTTCGAGGTGCAGGACGACATCACGCGGAACGTCGTCGGAGCTATCGAGCCCCAGCTCTATGTCTCCGAGATCCAGCGCATTCAGAGCAAGCCACCGGAGAGCCTGGATGCGTGGGGGTGCGTCATACGAGGTGTGTGGCACCTTGGGCGCTTCACAAGGGACGACACCGAACAGGCGCGACAACTTTTGCGGCAGGCGGTTGCATTGAGCCCGAGTTATGCGAAGGCGCGCAGCGTGCTCGCGTTTGCCGAGGCACGCACGGTGTTTTTTCGGCGGCGATATAGATACGGCACTGTCTACCGCGCGCGAGTGCGCACAGGCCGCTAGGGCATTGGACGATGATGACCCCTGGAGCTATTTTTCATCCGGCTACGTCGAATGCTTCACGAGCACATATGACGACGCCATCGCCTGGTATCGTCGGGCGATCGAGCTGAATGAGAACTTCGCTCTCGCGCACGGCAATATGGCGGCGGCTCTTGCTTTTGGCGGGCAACCCGACGCAGCAATTGAAGCTGTTGATCGCGCCATACGCATGAGCCCGAGAGATCCGTTCAACTACACATACCTACACTTCGCCGCCGTTGCGTATTTTGCGGCTGAACGCTACGCCGAGGGTATCACCGCCGAAGAGCAGGCGTTACGGGTGCGCCCAAATGTTCCCCCAGCACTTCGTGTTCTCGCCGCCTGTCATGTTGGCCTTGGACAGATGGACCAAGCAAAAGGGGCCGTCGCAGAGGTGCTGCGGTTAGTCCCGGAAAGCTCGATCAAGAGGGACGTTTATGGCCAAGTAGCGTACTCTCGCGAGAGTGATCGGGAGCGATACGCGGCGGCCTTGCGCAAAGCCGGATTGCCGGAGGAATAACCCACCCCCGCCGCCACGCCGCAATCCTCGCCACCGACGTGTGACGGTCCATTTTAAAGCATGGGCATCCTGAAGCTGGGCGAATCGCGAGTGTCGCATTTCCACCCGCCTGAGCGGTCCGCGTTGACGGTGACCAATGGCCGGAGTGGGGGCAACTTGAGCCACTCGCCGCACGTAGCCGTATCGGCAGCTCGGCGCCGACACCGGCCGTTCGCGGGACGCCGGTCGAACCGCGGCAGTCGACCCCAAGCGGAAGTTCTGTCCACCGCCTGCCACAAGCAGACAAAACTCAGGTGTGCGCTGGACGCTCGCACGCTCGAGGTGCTGCTGTGCTAGCGGGCGCGCATCGCTGAGCGACTTCTCTCGCTCGCGTCGGCACGCCGTAGGGCCTGCGGCACTTGCGTGTATCCGAAGATGGCGCGACGCCTACGGAAAGATGGGCTAGGCTGCCGACATGGCTGTCCAATCCGAGTCGGTCAGCAGGCGCAAGAAGGCCCGCACGGCGGCGCTGCGATAGGCGTCGCGGCGCAACAGCACGGCTACGGTGCGCTCGGGGATGGGTGGTGACAATCGCACTGCCTTGAGCTCGCCGCGATGCGCGACGGCCTCCGGCGCCACGGTGGCCAGCGCACTGCCGCGCACGATGGCCACCAGAGAGTCCTCCACGTCGGACTCCACCGCAACCCGGGGCGCGATCCGGTGGTCGTGGAAATACTGGTCGATGGTCTGGCGCGTCACGAAGGTCGTGTTCAGCAGCGCCAGATCCATGCCTTGCAACTCGGCAGCCGGCATGACCGTGCGCCCACGGGTGGCGGGATGGCCCTCGTCTACGATCAGGCAGAGCCGTTCCTGGTATAACGGCTCGGCCGCCACATCCTCGGTCCGGACGTCGCCGAAGGCGATGCCGAGGTCCAACGCGTCGGCCGTCAAGGCGGCCTCCATCTCGGCCTGGGCTATGATACTGATGCCGATCTTCACCCCAGGGTGACGGGCGTAGAACCGCTGCGCCAGCGGTCCGACCAGGTAGGTGGTGAAGGTCGGGGTGAAGGCGACCCGCAAGACGCCGCGCTCCAGGCCCTCCACGTCGTGGATGGCGCGGCGACCGGCCTCGAACTCGCGCACCGCCCGGCGCGCATGATCGATATAGACCCGCCCGGCGTCGGTGGCCCGCACCACGCGCCCCGAACGGTCAAGCAACTGCGCCCCGAGCGTCTCCTCCAGCTGGCGGATCTGCTGCGACAGCGCCGGCTGGGAGACATGCAACTCAGCCGCCGCGCGGGTGAAGCTGCCATGGTCCGCGACGGCAAGTAGGTAGCGGGCGTGGCGCAACAGCATAAGTACTACCTATCCAACCCGTAAGCAATGAGACTTGGACCTTATACCACGCCGGCTCCAAATTCCGTCACACGAGATGGAGAGGAGATAGAAGATGGAATGGATTAATCAGCTGGCTCTGCCCGGTGGGGATGTTGCTGCGTCCGACCGTGCGCAGGGATCGATTTTTTTCGTTGGCAATGCGACCGTGGTCCTGCGTTACGCAGGATTTACGATCCTGACCGATCCGAACTTCTTGCATCGGGGAGACCACGTCCACCTCGGGCACGGCATGACGGCGGGCCGCCGAACCGACCCGGCGCTCGAGCTGGAGGCGCTACCGCCGATCGACTTCGTGGTTCTCTCGCACATGCACGAGGACCACTTCGACCGCGAGGTCGAGCGTAAGCTCGACCGGAATCTGCCTATCGTTACCACGCCCCACGGCGCCGCAGATCTAACCTCCAAAGGCTTCCGCGCGACCAAGGCGCTGAACACGTGGGAATCGCTGACCGTCACGAAGGGCGGCGCTCGGGTCCGGGTCCGGGCGATGCCTGGCGCGCACGCACCAGGAGTTGTCGCCAGAATGCTGCCGCCAGTGATGGGGAGCCTGCTTGAGTTCGAGAACTCGTCCGGCGAGGTCGCCTTCCGCGCCTACATCACCGGCGACACCGTGTTCTTCGACGAGTTGAAGGAAATCCCGCGCCGGTTCCCCGACATCGACCTGGCGCTGCTGCACCTCGGGGGCACGATGTTTTTCGGCGTGCTGATGGTGACCATGGATCCCAAGCAGGGCGTCGAGGTGATCCGGCTCGTCAAACCGAAGACCGCGATCCCAATCCATTACGACGACTACACCGCCTTCGAATTTGCCCTCGGCGAGCCGGGCCGACCGCCCGCCGGCGACCCGCCGGAGTGGTGGAACAGGACGAAGATCACCTCGTTCGAGGAGTTCATTGCG
>DASXMC010000640.1:0-10113 GCA_036495885.1 Allostellaceae bacterium
GACGTCAGCTCGCCCCCCTGGATGAGCGGTGCGGTCGCACTCGGCGGGCTCACTCTGACGGTGAACCGGCTTTGGATCATCCTGTTTGCGGCACTGGTGCTCGGTGCGCTGATGGCCCTACTGCGCTGGGGCGGGCTCGGACGCTCGATCCGCGCGGTGATGCAGAACCGGCGCATGGCGGCGGTTATGGGCATCCGCACGCCGGTCATCGACGCCCTGACCTTTGGCCTCGGCTCCGGTATCGCCGGCATGGCGGGTGTGGCGCTGAGCCAGATCGACAATGTCAGCCCCAATCTCGGCCAGAATTACATCATCGACAGTTTTCTCGTCGTGGTGCTTGGCGGCGTCGGCAATCTTTGGGGAACACTCGTCGCCGCGATGACCCTCGGCGTGGTCGACAAGTTTGTCGAACCGTTTGAGGGTGCGGTGCTCGCCAAGATCCTCGTGCTGGTGTTCCTGATCCTGTTTATCCAGCGGCGCCCGCAAGGGCTGTTTCCGCTCAAAGGTCGAGCGGCCGAGGCTTGATGCCGATCGACCGAACCACTACGACGACGCTCGCCTGCGTGCTCGGCGGTGCCGCACTGCTCGCTGGTTTGAACCTCCTCGTCCCTGCGGCCAGCGCGGCGCATGTCCCGGATTTCACAATTTCGCTCGCCGGCAAATATCTCTGCTTTGCGATCCTGGCGTTGGCGGTCGATCTGGCGTGGGGCTATGTCGGCATCCTCACTCTCGGTCACGCCGCATTCTTTGCCTTGGGCGGCTACGCGATGGGGATGTATTTGATGCGCGAGATCGGCGCACGCGGCGTTTACGCCAACCCCATTCTGCCGGATTTCATGATCTTCATCGGTTGGAACAAGTTGCCCTGGTACTGGTACGGGTTCGACCATTTCTGGTTCGCGCTGCTTATGGCGCTGCTGGTGCCCGGCGTGCTTGCCGGGGTGTTCGGCTGGTTTGCGTTCCGCTCGCGCGTCTCCGGTGTTTATTTCTCGATCATCACCCAAGCGCTGACCTACGCGCTGCTGCTGGCCTTTTTCCGCAACGATATGGGCTTTGGCGGCAACAATGGGATGACCGACTTCAAGGACATCTTGGGCTTCCCGCTCAACCGTGAGAGCACCTCGGTCGGGCTCATGCTGATCACCGCTGTCGTGTTGGCGGCGGCATTCTATCTGGCACGCGCAATGACCGGCTCGCGGTTCGGCAAGGTGCTGGTGGCGGTGCGCGATGCCGAGGCGCGCACCCGTTTCCTCGGCTACCGTCCGGAGTCGTACAAGCTTACGGTGTGGGTGGTCTCGGCGGTCATCGCCGGGATCGGCGGCGCGCTCTACGTGCCGCAAGTCGGCATCATCAACCCCTCCGAATTCGCACCCGGAAATTCGATCGAGGCGGTCATCTGGGTCGCGGTCGGCGGCCGCGGCACGCTCGCCGGCGCGATCCTGGGTGCGGTGATCGTCAATCTGGGCAAGACGTGGCTGACCAACGCCTTGCCGGAAATCTGGTTGTTTGCGTTCGGCGGGTTGTTCATCCTGGTTACTTTATTTCTGCCTCGCGGAATCATTGGGTTGTTTGCAGTGCGCCGGCCGCGCGCCACGGCCGATCGACAATCGGCGGCGGCCGAGGCGGCGGCGCGCGAGGTCGCTGGGTGAGCGAGGATCCCCTCCTTTATCTCGACAAGGTCAGCGTCTCCTTTGATGGGTTCAAGGCGCTCAACGAACTCTCTCTGACGCTGGACACAGGCGAGATGCGGGCGGTAATCGGCCCCAACGGCGCCGGCAAGACGACGATGATGGACGTGATAACCGGCAAGACAAAGCCCGATGCCGGGCGGGTCGTGTTCGGTCACGATACCGATCTGACGCGGCTCGACGAGCCGGCGATCGCCCGACTTGGCATCGGCCGCAAATTCCAACGGCCGACGGTGTTCGAGCCGTTGTCGGTGCGCGACAATGTGCTGTTGGCGCTCAACGGCGATCGCTCCCCCGGTTTCGCGCTATGGGCGCGCGGGACGGTGGGTGAGCGGGCCCGGCTCGAAGAAATCCTGGAAACGATCCGCCTTGGCGCCGAATGCGGACGCCGCGCGGGCGATCTCTCGCATGGTCAAAAGCAGTGGCTGGAGATCGGGATGCTGCTCGCCCAGCAGCCGAGATTGCTGTTGGTCGACGAACCGGTCGCCGGCATGACCGATGCGGAGACCGCGGTGACCGCCGATCTCTTGCGAGAAATCAATCGCAGCCGCACCATCATGGTGGTCGAACACGATATGGCCTTTGTCCGCGCGCTTGGCGTGACGGTGACGGTCCTGGATGAAGGTTCGGTCATCTCCGAGGGCTCGATCGACTACGTCCAGAACGATCCCCGCGTCATCGAAGTCTATCTCGGCCGCTGAGCCATGCTGTGCGTCGAGGGGGTCGATCTCTTTTATGGTGCCAGTCATGCACTGCGTCACGTCAGCCTGACCGCCAAAAAAGGCGAAGTGACCTGCATGCTCGGTCGCAACGGCGTCGGCAAGACGAGCCTGTTGCGGGCGATTTTCGGCCTCCAGCCGATCCGCGCCGGCCGGATCTCCTGGGAAGACCGCGAGCTGACCGGATTGCCTCCCTATCAGCGCGCTCGCGCAGGCTTGGCATTGGTGCCGCAAGGCCGCGAGATCTTTGCTCGTCTGACGGTTCAAGAGAACCTCGAAACCGGCTTTGCCCCCGTGGCAGCCGGCTCGCGTCATATCCCCGCCGAGATTTTTACCCTGTTCCCCGTGCTGAAAAACATGCTGCGCCGCCGCGGCGGCGATCTCTCCGGGGGCCAGCAACAGCAATTGGCGATCGCACGCGCACTCGTGACCCGGCCGCGTCTGCTCATCCTCGACGAGCCGACCGAAGGGATCCAGCCGTCGATCATCAAGGATATCGAGCGGGTGATCCGCGCGCTCTCGGCGCGCGGCGACATGGCGATCCTGCTCGTCGAGCAGTATTTCGAATTCGCCCGCGACCTCGCCGACGCCTACATCGTCATACAGCGCGGCGAGGTTGTCGCCTCTGGCCGGCGCGAAGACATGGACGAGGCGGTGGTGCGCAGCTATCTCACGGTGTGAGCCGAACCTGCGTCAGCCGGTTTCGACAGTCGGGGTGAAGATGTATCCGGTGCCGCGCACTGTCTTGATCATCGAGGGTTTTTGCGGATCGTCCTCGAGCTTGCGGCGCAGCCTGCCGACCTGCACATCGATTGTCCGGTCAAAGGGTCCGGCTTCGCGGTTGCGCGCCAAATCCAACAGCCGGTCGCGGGTCAGCACCTGATTGGCGTTGTTGACAAAAGCGGCGAGAAGGTCGAACTCGCCGGTGGTCAGCCGCACCTCTCTGCCGGTCGGCGAAAACAGCTCGCGGCTCGACAAATCGAGGTGCCAGCCGGCAAAGCGCGCTTGCGAGCGCTGTGCCGGCACCCTTTCGGCGGTGCGGGTCGACACGCGCCGCAACACGCTCTTGACCCGAGCCAGCAATTCACGCAGATGAAATGGCTTGGGTAGATAATCATCGGCGCCCATTTCCAGGCCGATGATCCGATCGACGGTTTCACCCCTGCCGGTCAGGATGACGATCCCGACCGTGGACTCTTCGCGCAACGAGCGGGCGAGTGTCAGCCCGTCTTCGCCCGGAAGCATCAGGTCGAGGATCACGAGATCCACCGCCGATTGTGTCATGACACGGCGCATGCCGGCGCCCTCATGCGCCGTCGACACCCGATAGCCCTCGCTCGACAGGTAGTCCTGGACCATATCGCAGATTTCTTTTTGGTCGTCGACGATCAGAATGTGGCCAATGTCGCTCATCGCGCTCCGCACGTTTTGTCAGCCTGAGGAGGCCTTGTTAGCCCGCGGCTCAGCGCTCGTCCCCTGATACGGCGCTCCCATCAAAGCGCTATACATATAGTTACAAAATCTTACAGAAAACTGGGGGGCGAGACATTTTCGGATTACAGCCCCCCGATACAGTCCCGCGCAGATCGGCAGGCCGGCCGATCTACAGCATCGGGAGCCTTTCGTGGCGGACATTTACAGTGAGATCGAAGCTGAAATCCCGCGCCTTCGACGCTACGCCAGAGCATTGACGCGAGACGTGGCTGCAGCCGATGATTTGGTTCAGGATTGTCTCACTCGCGCGCTCGGCAAGCTGCATCTGTGGCAGAAGGGGACGGATCTGCGGGCGTGGTTGTTTACGATTCTGCACAATCAATATGTCAATTATGTGCGACGGTCCGTGCGCGAGGGAGCCGCGGTCGGATTGAACGACGGCGAGCCGCTGCTTACCCGCGCCCCGCAACAGGGCCAGCGTCTCGAGTTGAGGGATCTCCAACGCGCGATTGCAAAGCTCCCCGAAGAACAGCAATCGGCAATTCTGCTCGTCGGCCTCGAAGGCTTGCACTACGACGAAGTCGCAGCCGTGCTGGGCGTGCCGGTCGGGACCATTCGCTCGCGGCTCTCCCGCGGACGCGCTGCGCTTCGCAGGCTCATCGGGATCGACCCGGATGAGCATGAGATGACGATCGCGACCGGCGCGCGAAATGCCGAAGGCGTTCCTGGCGGTGGGATGCTCCGCTCGAGCCGGGATCCGCATTTACGACACGGGTTTGATCGCAAGCCGCTGCAGTCTCGACCATCCGCCAACCGCGTTCGCGTATCCGGCTTTGCCGGCGCGGACGGCAGAAGAAGCCGGCGGGCGGCCGACGAGACGGCGGGAACCAACCGATCGACGCCGCGTTGATCACCCAGGCGGCCGCCGGGCGCCGCCTTTGATTTGCTGCCCGGCTTGGCAAAGTCTCCCTGTCGCGGGTCTGCCACCCGCAACCTTGCCGGCGTCGGCTCTGCCGACACCGGCTTTTTTATGCTCCCTTTCCGACCCAATCAGCAACGTCATGCGGGATAGTTTGCGGCCTCCCGCGGAGTGGGTGTAGATCGCCAGCATTGGCGGCGGCTGCCGCGGCGAGCCGTCGACGCCAATTGCGGTCTTGGAACCCGCTCTCCTCCGGCGCCAATGCAGCGCTGAATAAAGGGCACCTTGCAAAGGTGAACGCGATCCGCAAGGATCGCAAATCGTTGCGCGGGGGATTGCATGGCGACATTTAATCGCGGCGCCACGGGGCGCTGTTAACGGCAGGCGCGATCGACGCCAGCGCAGTCACCGGACTCGCAAATTTTTGCGAAATACTGGATTACCGCGACATGTTTGGAAGAATGTTTGGCTTGCTGTCCGCCGATATGGCGATCGACCTCGGCACCGCCAACACCCTCGTCTACGTCAAAGGGCGCGGCATCGTCCTCAATGAACCCTCGGTCGTCGCGATCGCCAATGTCAAGGGGCGCAAGCAGGTCCTGGCCGTCGGCGAAGAAGCCAAGCTGATGCTGGGCCGCACCCCGGGCTACATCCAAGCCATCCGGCCATTGCGCGACGGAGTGATCGCCGATTTCGAAGTAACCGAGGAGATGATCAAGCATTTTATCCGCAAGGTCCACAATCGCCGTAGTTTTGCCACACCCCAAATTGTCGTCTGCGTCCCGTCGGGTTCGACCGCCGTCGAACGTCGGGCGATCCAGGAATCTGCCGAAAGCGCCGGGGCCCGCCGAGTGTTCTTGATCGAGGAGCCGATGGCGGCGGCGATCGGCGCCGGTCTCCCGGTCACCGAACCGACCGGATCGCTGGTCGTCGATGTCGGCGGCGGCACGACCGAGGTTGCGGTGCTGTCATTGGGCGGCATCGTTTATTGCCGCTCGGTGCGGATGGGCGGGGATAAGATGGATGAAGCAATCGTCGCCTATATTCGCCGCAACCATAATTTGCTGGTCGGCGAAAGCAGCGCCGAGCGGATCAAGAAGGAGATCGGCTCGGCCTGTGCGCCGGAGGACGGCGACGGCAGGCTCATGGAGATCAAGGGGCGCGATCTGATGAACGGCGTGCCGAAGGAAATCGTGATCAGCGAACGCCAGGTTTCGGAGAGCCTGGCAGAGCCGGTCGGCTCGATCGTCGAGGCCGTGAAGGTGGCACTCGAGCATACCGCCCCCGAGCTCGCGGCTGACATCGTCGACAAGGGGATCGTGCTGACCGGGGGCGGCGCGCTCCTCGGCAACCTCGATCTGGTGCTGCGCCACGCAACTGGGTTGCCGGTGTCGATTGCCGACGATCCGCTGAGTTGCGTGGCGCTCGGCACCGGCCGAACTCTTGAGGAAATGAAGACGTTAAAATCGGTGCTGATTCACGCCTGGTAGCGCTTTTTTTTTGCCAACAGCCTTGTCCAACAGCTTGTCAGGAAGAGCCGAGCTTCGTGAAGACCAGCGCTCCGGCGCCGTCGGCCGGGCTGACGGTTGGCCGGCATTACCAGCTCCCTGGTTTGTCCGACCGCGGCGTCGGATGGTGAGGACGGCGTGACCCTGCTGGCGATGCTGCGTGGCTCGTTAGCCCACCGGCTGGCCGGCCCACTGCTTGTCGCCGCCTCGATGCTCATGATCGTCCTCGGCAAAGTCGACCAGGCGATATTCGAAAGGGTTCGGGTCTCGGTGACCGATCATACCGCGCCAATTCTGGGCCTGTTGTCACAACCATTAACAATTATCAGCGATGCTGCCCGGCAGGCCCGGGTGTTGGTCGATCTCTATCGCGATGACATGCGCCTCAAGCAGGAGAACCAAAGACTGATGCACTGGCAGGAGGCGGCGTTGGCCTTGGCGGACCAAAACAGAGGTTTGCGCGATCTCCTGCACCTTGTCCCTGAAACCGCTCGCTCATTCGTCTCGGCTCGGGTGATCGCCACTTCGGGCGGCGCTTATCTGCGCAACCTGCTGGTCGATGCCGGCAGCGAGAACGGCGTCGCGCGGGGGCAAGCGGCGGTTGCCGGCGAAGGCCTGGTCGGCCGCGTTTATGAGGTCGGAACGCATGCCGCCCGCGTTCTGCTGATTACCGATCTGAATTCGCGTGTGCCGGTAATTGTCGAGCGGTCACGGCAGCGCGCGATTCTTTCCGGCGACAACTCGCCGTTGCCTTTGCTGTGGTATCTCGACCCGGCCGCACCGCTGCTAGCCGGAGACCGGCTCGTCACCTCTGGCGAAGGCGGGATTTTTCCGCCGGGACTGCCGGTCGGCGTCGTTGCCGCCGTCGGGTCCGCAGCGCCGCGGGTGCAGCCTTACGTCCGGTTATCGCAAATCGACTATGTCCGCATCGTCGATTACGGCCTTGCCCAGGGATTGCCAAAAGCAGTGCCACCCCCCGCGCCGCGCTCCGCGCGGGGTGCCGGCGGACGCTGAGGCGAGCCCGGCACAGACCCAATGCCGCTGCGGACCGAGAGAGCGCCGACGAACTCCGAGAGCGGCGCGCGTGCGGCACGGGTTGTGCCGGTGCTGACGATTTTGCTTGCAGCAGTTTTGGCCCTCGAGCCCGTCCCGCTGCCCGGCTATGCGGCGCTGACCCCGACCTTCACGCTGACGGCTCTCTATCACTGGACGATCTACCGGCCAGAGCTGGTGCCGCCGATAGCCCTCTTCGCGATCGGCGTCGGCTACGATCTTTTGTGCGGCGGACCGCCGGGTGTCACCCCGCTGTTGCTGCTGCTCGCGCGCGCCGCGGTGCTGCACGCGCGACGTTGGTTTCTCGACCGTAGCTTTGCGTTTGTGTGGACCGGTTTTGCGGTGCTGACCGTTGGCGCCGTTGCTCTTTTATGGGCCCTCGAGTGCGTTCTTGCGTGGCAGCTTTTCGGCATCACCGACAGCCTCTTTCGCGCCGCCGTGACCGCGGCATTGTTCCCGATTGCAAGTTTTGTGTTGGGTCGAACCCAACATGCGGTGATGGGTGCGGACTGACCCGTGGGATCAAAAGCCGCAGTTTCGAGGCTCCAGCGCGAGATGCAACGCTATCGCCAGTTTACCCGGCGCGCGATGGTCCTCGCGGGCGCTCAGGTGTTGTTGCTGGCTTCGCTCGCCGGCCGTCTGTTCGAGCTGCAGATCGACGATTCCGATCGCTATAAGGTGCTGTCCGACGAAAACCGCATCAACTTGCGCCTCGTGGCACCACCGCGGGGGCGGATTCTCGATCGCTTTGGGACCCCGCTCGCTGACAACCGGCAAGATTATCACCTGGTGATCGTCGCCGAGCAGGCCGGCGACATCCGCGCGACGCTGGACGCGCTCGACGGCTTGATCGCGCTCGACGAGGCGGACAAGAGCCGCGTGTTGCGCGACATCCGCCGCAAGCACAGCTTTGTTCCGGTCATAATTCGAGACAATCTGAGCTGGGACGAGATGGCGCGGGTCGAAGTTGCCGTCCCCGAACTGCCGGGTATTTCGCTGGAGCAGGGGTTGACGCGAAGCTACCCGTTCCGCGAGACCGCATCGCATGTCGTGGGATATGTGGCGGCAGTGTCCGAAGAGCAGCTGACCGGCGACCCGTTGCTCGAATTGCCTGATTTTCGGATCGGCAAAGCCGGCATCGAAAAAACCCAGGATCTGGCGCTGCGCGGTGCGGCTGGAACCCGCCAGGTAGAAATCAACGCGTTTGGCCGGGTCGTGCGCGAACTGGCCCGTTTCGACGCCGAACCGGGCCGTGACGTCGCAATCGGGCTCGACATGGCGATGCAGCGATTTGTCACCCAGCGCTGCGCCGTCGAGCGGAGCGTTTCGAGCGTATTGCTGGATATTGTCACCGGTGAGGTTCTGGCGCTGGTCTCGAGCCCCGGGTTTGATCCTGCGGCTTTTAGCGACGGGCTGAAGCCCTCGGTCTGGCAGCAATTGTCGAGCGACCCGCGCCATCCCTTGTCGAACAAGGCGATCGCCGGTCTCTATCCCCCGGGCTCGACCTTCAAGCCGGTCGCGGCACTTGCCGCCCTCGCCGCAGGGGTTTTGACGCCCGAGACGACGATTACCTGCAGCGGGCAGCTGCAACTCGGCAACGCCGTTTTTCATTGCTGGCGCAAAAGCGGTCACGGCACGCTGAGATTGCGCGACGCGATCAAGAAATCATGCGATGTGTTCTTTTACCAGACCGCGCTGCGGCTGGGGATCGACCGGTTGGCGCAAACGGCCAGTCGTCTCGGATATGGCGCGCCACTCGGCATCGACCTTCCCGGCGAGAAGGGGGGGATGATGCCGACCCGGGAATGGAAGCTCGCGACCACCGGAACGCCCTGGCAGGAGGGCGAAACACTGATTGCCGGTATCGGACAGGGCTCGGTTCTCGCAACCCCGCTGCAGATTGCGACGATGGTCGCGAGGCTGGCCTCGGGCAATGCCGTAGTGCCACATTTTTTCCGCGCCACCGGCGTCATCGCGGCCACCGGCGGCAGCGTACCGTCCGATTTTCCGCCACTCGATTTCGACGACGACGCCCGCGCGCTTGTCCTCGATGGCATGAACGCGGTTGTCAACGAACCGGGCGGCACCGCTTATGCCGCGCGCATCGTCGAGCCCGATCTCGCGATGGGAGGCAAATCGGGCACCTCTCAGGTCCGTCGCATCACCCAATGGGAACGCGATCATGGGTTGCGCAAGATCGACGAGATCCCGTGGAAGGAACGCGACCACGCGCTCTTTGTCGCGTTCGCCCCGGTCAGCGCGCCCCGCTATGTGTGTGCCACGGTGGTCGAACACGGCGGCTTCGGATCGGCGGTTGCCGCGCCGATCTGCCGCGACGTGCTGCGCGAGGTCCAACTGCGCGATAGGGCGCGCAGGGTTCCAGGGGGCAACGGTCTGCCACAGTCCGCCATTCCCGACGGAGCGCCGGCACCCGGCCCGTCGAGCGCCGCGCGAGGCTGAGCTTGTCGGTCCTGCCTCCACTCGGTGGGCAGCACAGGCCGGGCTTTGCCGGCAAAATCCGCGGGCTGCGCTGGGACCTCGTGGTGCTCGTCGCCACGATTGCCGCTATCGGGGTCGCGGTGCTCTATTCCGCGGCTGATGGCAACATGCAGCCGTGGGCAGCCAAGCAGATGAGCCGGTTTGCGATCGCGCTCGTTGCCATGATCGCGGCATCACTCGTTGGCATTCGCAGTTGGTTCCGCATCGCCTATTGGACCTACGGCGCAACCTTCCTGTTGATTGTCGCTGTTGATTTGCGCGGCTTTGTCGGAATGGGCGCCCAACGCTGGATC
>DASXMC010000641.1:0-1599 GCA_036495885.1 Allostellaceae bacterium
GGATCGAGTTGTTCGATGGTGAGCCGGACCGGCAGCCGCTGCACGACCTTGACCCAGTTGCCGGTCGCGTTCTCGGCCGGCAGCAGTGAAAACGTCAGGCCGGTTCCCGGGCTGAGGCTCTGCACCCGCGCCGGGAAGACAACATCGGGATAAGTGTCGATTTCGACGGTTGCGGGCTGCCCGGACCGCATATGGGTGAGTTCGGTTTCCTTGAAATTGGCGATCACCCACAGACGCTTGCTCGACACCAGGTAAAACAGGGACGTCGGCGCAGCCCCCTTGTCCACACCCTGAACCCAGTCGCCGACCTGGAGTTGGTCGACTTTGGTAACGATTCCGTCTTCGGGCGCCCGCACCACTGTATAGGAGAGGTTAAGCTCGGCATTGTCGAGTGCGGCCTGGTCATGCTGCACCATCGGGTGCATCGCGACCGGAATGTCGGGATCGCCGCCGAGGCTGGCCAATGTGCTGGCGACATCCTGTTCCTTCGAGGCCAGCTGCTCGCGCGCGATCTTGTAGGCGTGGTTCGACTGATCATACTGGGCCTGCGACGCGGCCCCGGTGGTCAGGAGGCGCTGCTGACGCTCCAAATCGCGCTGCTGGTACGTGAGCGTGGCTTCGTTGGCGGCGGCATCGGCCTTTTTCTGCTGATAGGTCGCCTTCATCGCCTCGATCTGGAGCCGTACGGCGGCGAGTTGCGCCTTGGCCTCCTCGACCGCGATCTGAAATGGTCGCTGATCAACGGTGAACAGCACCTGACCGGCCTTCACCTGCTCGTTGTCGTGAACCGCGATCTGCGCGACGCGCCCCGACACCTCGTTGCTGATCGCGACCCGCGCCGCCTCGACGTAAGCGTCGTCCGTCGAAATGTAGCGTCCGGTCGTCAGAAACCAGTAGGTGCCGCCGAGAACCACAACGAGCGGTCCGAGCAGCATCAACGGCAGCCGCAATCGTTGCCGCCACGATCGCCGAGGAATGATCCCCGGCCGAACGTCGAGCCCGACGCGGCGGGCGCCGAGAGTTGGCGCTTCGTCCTGGGCCGTCACCGGGGGCTCCTCAACAGAGCCGTCGCGTTGCCGCCCGACCCGCGATGAAGATGCCGATCGCCTGACCCGCCACTGCGCGCCAGCGATGCCGGCGCAGGTATTGGCGCAGGCTCCGACAGTCTGGCATGGACATG
Source organism: Allostellaceae bacterium (assembly GCA_036495885.1). Classification (GTDB taxonomy): domain Bacteria; phylum Pseudomonadota; class Alphaproteobacteria; order ATCC43930; family CGMCC-115725; genus AP-15. Next base: position 1,181 of record DASXMC010000641.1, read on the forward strand.
CCGCAGCAGGTCGATCAAATGCCCGCCTTCTTCTTCGGAAAGATCAGCAAAAGCCTCCTGCCGTGTCTCGGCCGACAGTTCGAGGATTTGGGTCAGTATCGGCCGCGCCTTTTGGGTCAGCAGCAGACGGCGGGCGCGGCGGTCGCCCGGATCGGGCGCCCGCTCGATCCAGCCATCCGCTTCCATGCGGTCGATCTGCCGCACCAAGGTCATCGGCTTGATTTCGAGCAGGTCGGCGAGACCGGCTTGGTTGATACCCTCATAGCGGGCGAGATAGCCGAGAATCCGACACTGCGAGGTGTTGAGCCCAAGAAAAAATAAAGATTGTTGGTTGAAGCGGCGTGCGAACAGCCGCGCCACATCGTGAACAAGATACCCAAAGCTGTGCTCGAGTTGCATCGCGTCCGACTGCAAAGAAC
>DASXMC010000642.1:0-6191 GCA_036495885.1 Allostellaceae bacterium
AATCGAGGTGCAACAGCGGCTGCAATTCGCGTAATACAGCCCCAATGCCCCCGGCGGCGAACAGATCCTCCATGTAATGCGGGCCAGTCGGTTTCAGATCGACCAGCACCGGGGTCGTGTCGCTGATTTCGTTCAAATGGCGCAGATCGATGTCGATGCCGGCGCGGCCGGCGATCGCAGTCAGGTGCAATACAGCGTTGGTCGAGCCGCCGATCGCCATCAGCACCCGCAATGCGTTCTCGACCGCGTGCGTGGTGACGATCCGGTCGGGCGTCAGCCCGTTGCCGACGAGCTGCATTGCGGCCCGCCCGGTCGCCTCGCCAGCGCGCAGCCGGTCGGCATGGACCGCCGTGATCGCAGCGGTGCCGGGCAGGATCATGCCGAGCGCCTCTGCGATCGAGGCCATCGTGCTCGCCGTACCCATCACCGCACAGGTGCCGGCGGTGGTCGCGAGATTGCTCTCGATCTCCTGGATTTCCGCGGGCGCCATGTCGCCGGCGCGATAGCGCGCCCAAAACCGGCGGCAATCGGTGCAGGCGCCGAGCCGCTCGCCATGCCAGCGTGAGGTCATCATCGGCCCAGCAACGAGCTGGATCGCCGGCCGGTTGGCCGAAATCGCACCCATCAGCTGCGCCGGCACGGTCTTGTCGCAGCCGCCGACCAGCACCACCGCGTCCATCGGCTGGGCGCGGATCATCTCCTCGGTGTCGATCGCCATCAGGTTGCGAAACATCAGGCTGGTGGGGTTGAGAAAGACCTCGCCGAGCGAGATCGTCGGAAAGGTCAAAGGCAACCCGCCCGCGCTCAACACGCCGCGCTTGACCGCCTCGATCAGCTCGGGGAAATGGCGGTGGCAATTGTTGTATCCGGAATAGGTGTCGGCGATCCCGATCACCGGCCGCGCGAGCATCTCGCTCGAATAGCCCATCGAACCGGCAAACGAGCGCCGCAAATAGAGCGCGAAATCAGGGTCGCCGTAATTGGTAAGCCCACGCGCCAGGCCGACGGGTTGGGTCATGTCGTCCTCTCGAACAAGGCCATTCAGCCCCATAACGGCCCGCGACCGAACCCCTGATTGATTCTCGACTCAAGATCAACAAAATCGGTTCGCGGAGCCAGTCGGGTGCCTGTCAGGGATCGCATAATACCAGCATTTCCAGAAACTTCGCTGCCCCGTTCCGCTATGCGCTGACGCCCCGTGCGAAATCCTGAGAAATTCGAGCGCCGGTCTCACCTTTCACGTCGGCGCGGCGGCAAGCCCGGTGCCCACCCCCAGCCATTGGCACCGGCCTTGGAGCGTTTGAAGAAAATTGAAGCGATGTCATTCCGGGGCGAGGGCACCCGCCCGCGAGCCCGGAACCCAAGGACACCTTTCCTGGAAATACAGGGCGAAGCGCCGTTTTCCTGGGTTCCGGGCCTGCCCCAAGGGCATCCTGGAATGACGATCTCGGGCATCCAATACCGTCACACGCTCCTTCGCCAGTGTGGATGGAGGGCGGCGTCGGCTGGCGAACCGCTGCTGCGGGGGATGACCCGGTGTTCCGAGGCTTATGGCCACGCCGCCTCGGGCGGTAGCGACATCAGGATCGCCTCGACATTGCCGCCGGTTTTTAGTCCGAAGCGGGTGCCGCGGTCGTAGAGCAGATTGAACTCGACGTACCGGCCGCGGCGCACCATCTGATGGCGGCGCTGCTCCTCGGTCCAGGCGAGCCGCATGCGCGGGCGCACAATCTTGGGATAAACCTCGAGAAAGGCTTCGCCGACGGCGCGGACAAAGGCGAAATCGCGCTGCCAGTCGCCGCTGTCGAGATAGTCGAAAAAGATCCCGCCCGCACCGCGCGGCTCACCGCGGTGTTCGATAAAAAAGTATTCGTCGCACCATGTCTTGAATTTGGCATGGCATTGCGGATCGTAGGCATCGCACGCGGCGCACAGGGCAGCGTGAAAAAGGGTCTCCGCGTCGGCGTCCGTATACATCGGGGTCAGGTCGCTGCCGCCGCCAAACCAGGCTTTAGTGGTGACGATGTGGCGGGTGTTCATGTGCACCGCCGGCACCAGCGGCGAGCGCATGTGCGCCACGAGCGAAATCCCGCTCGCCCAGAACCGGGGATCGGTATTGGCGCCCGGAATGTCCTTGGCGAATTCCGGCGAAAATTCGCCCGAAACGGTGGAGATGTTTACGCCGACCTTCTCGAACACATGTCCGTGCATCACCGAGATGACGCCGCCGCCCCCGCCCGGACGCTCCCAGGATTTGCGCTCGAACGTCCCAGCTTCCCCCGGCACCGGCTGGTCTGCCGCAAACTCGTCCTCGATCGCCTCGAATTCGGCGCAGATCCGGTCGCGCAGGAGCGCAAACCAGGCCGCGGCACGCTCGCAACGCTCGGGATCGGGCGGAAAGGGGGGCGCCGTCATGCCGCGAGCAACTCGGTCTGGCGCAGCGCCTCGAAAATGGCGATGGCGCCGGCGAGTGCGACGTTGAGTGATCGTGCAGCGGGACGCAGCGGGATCGCGACCCGCGCCGACGCCGCTTTATGCACCGCTGCCGGCGCCCCGGCGCTCTCGCGACCGAGCAGGATCGTGTCTTGCGGCGTGAAGCAAAAGCGGTGTAGCGGGACAGTGCCGGAAGTGGTCATCAACACCAGCCGCGAAGGCGGGCGGAGGTCAGCGACAAAATCGGACCACGAAGCATGTCGCCGGATCTCGCAAAGCTCGCCATAGTCGAGGGCCGCGCGTCGCAAACGGCGGTCGTCGAGGAGAAATCCGCAAGGTTCGATCAGATCGACCGCAACCCCGAAACACGCCGCCAGCCGCAACAATGCCCCAGTATTTTGCGGAATGTCGGGTTCAAACAGGGCGAGGCGCAAACAAACCCCCAGTCCTCGGCGCGAGAGCGCGCTTTATTCAAGTCCACCGATCGATGCGGTTCCGCCGAATTATGCGGCAGTCTGTCGCATAGTTCCGCATCAGCGACAGTATAGCTTCAGCCCTCATTGTGGTCAGACAAATTTGGATGCTGCTGTCTAAAGCACTCGTCACGTCCCGCCCGCGCCACAGCACGGGGCTCGTCCGCGGGCTTGAAGGCTCGTGGACAACCAGGCCGTGACGATCGAGTAAACCGCATGTCTGATAAATTGGGTCGCATCCGCCAGGGATCGGCGCCGCTCAATCTGGCAGTGCCGACCTTTGCCTTCACCGTCAAGACCGGCTAGGGGGAGCATCATGGCCGACGAACGCCCCGGCGCAGGAACCCGGATCATTCGCTGGATCGATTATCGGTTGCCGTTCCTGGCAATGATGGACCATGAGCTCAATGAGTATCCGACTCCGCGCAACTTGAGCTACTGGTGGAATTTCGGTTCGCTGGCCGGAATCATGCTGGTGATCATGATTGTCACCGGCATTTTTCTTGCGATGCAGTACACGCCGAGTGCGGCGCTCGCCTTCGATTCGGTCGAACGGATCATGCGCGACGTCAATTACGGCTGGCTTATTCGCTATGCGCACGCCAATGGCGCGTCGATGTTCTTTGCGATCGTCTATATCCACATGTTCCGCGGGCTCTACTACGGCTCGTACAAGGCGCCGCGAGAGCTCTTGTGGATACTCGGCGTGATCATCCTGATCCTGATGATCGCCACCGCCTTTATGGGTTACGTGCTGCCGTGGGGGCAGATGAGCTATTGGGCGGCAACCGTGATCACCAGCCTGTTTTCGGCGGTCCCGCTGATCGGCCAGGGCATTGTCACGTTTTTGTGGGGCGGCTTCAACGTCGGCGACCCGACATTGCACCGCTTTTACGCGCTGCATTATCTGCTGCCATTCGTGATCCTGGCGGTGGTACTCCTGCACCTGATCGCCCTGCACCGTTTCGGCTCCAACAACCCGTTGGGGATCGATATGAAAGGACCGCAGGATTCGATCCCGTTTCATCCCTATTACACGGTCAAGGACCTGTTCGGGCTGTGTGTGTTCCTGCTGATCTACGCGTTTTTCGTATTCTTTGATCCCGATTTCTTTACTAACGCCGATAATTACATCACCGCGAACCCGATGCAGACACCGCTCCATATCGTGCCCGAATGGTATCTGCTGCCGTATTACGCGATCCTGCGTTCGATCACTTTTTCGATCCTCGGCATCCCGGCCAAGCTGCTCGGCGTCATCTTTTCGTTTGGGTCGCTGTTTTTGCTGTTTGTCGTGCCGTGGCTCGATACCTCGCCGGTGCGCAGCTCGCGGTTTCGGCCGATCTACAAATGGCTGTTCTGGCTCCTTGTCATCGCTGTGCTGGCACTCGGCTGGGTCGGCGCCAATCCGCCGCAGGGGATTGTCGTGACCGTCGGCCAGATCGCGACGGCCTATTACTATATCCATTTCCTGATCCTGCTGCCGGTAATCGGCAAGATCGAGCGGCCGCGGCCGCTGCCGACCAGCATCGCCGCCGCGGTCCTTGGCAGCGGCGCCGGGGTGCCGGCCCCGGCCATGCCGATGGGAAAGCCGTGATATGAGCTTCTTCTCGATTTCGAGATATCTGGTCGCGGCGGCGGCGCTGACCGGTCTGCTGATGCTGGCGCCGATGGCAAGCCGGGCGCAGGAGGCGCCGCCGTTGATGCGCCAGCAGTGGTCGTTCGATGGTGTCTTCGGCACCTATGACAAGGCGGCGTTGCAGCGTGGCTTTCAGGTCTACAAGCAAATCTGCTCGGCTTGCCATCCGGTCAAGCACCTCTATTTCCGGGATCTCGAAGCGCTCGGCTACACTCCGGTCCAGATCGGTGCGATCGCCGCCAGCTCTCAGTGCACCGACGGGCCCAACGATCAGGGCCAGATGTATCAGCGGCCCTGCCGGCCGTCGGACCCGATCCCCGGTCCGTTTCCGAACGATCAGGCGGCGCAGGCAGCCAATGGCGGCGTCGCGCCGCCGGATCAGTCGATGATCGTCAAGGCGCGCGAAGGCGGTCCCGACTATGTATATTCGCTGCTGAACGGCTACAAAAATCCGCCACCGTCCGGATTCACTGTACCGCCAGGAAAATACTACAATGATTACTTTCCTGGGCATCTGATAGCAATGCCGCCGCCGCTGAGCGATGGTGCGGTGACCTTTGCGGACGGCACCAAGGCGACCGTGCCGCAGATGGCGCACGATGTCGCGACATTCCTCGCCTGGGCGTCGGAGCCCAATCTCGATGTGCGCCATCGCGACGGGGTGCGGGTCTTCATCTTTCTGATTGTCGGCGTCCTGATCTTTTACGCGGCCAAACGCAAGATCTGGGCTTCCGTCCACTGAGCCGCCCGGAAATGCGCCCATGATCGGCATCATTGGCGGCAGCGGTCTCTACGAGATCGACGGCCTCGGCGATGTCGTCTGGGGCCGGATCGAGAGCCCGTTCGGGCCGACCTCGGACGAATTCTGCTTTGGCACGCTCGGCGGTCACAAGGTCGTGTTCGTGCCGCGCCACGGGAGGGGGCACGTCCTTCCGCCCTCGGAGATCAATTTCCGGGCCAATATCGACGCGCTGAAGCGCTGCGGCGTTACCGATATCGTGTCCTTATCGGCGGTCGGCAGCCTGCGCGAGGATCTCATGCCCGGCGATTTTGTCATCGTCGATCAGTTCATCGACCGCACCTTTGCCCGCGAGAAAAGCTTTTTCGGCGCCGGTTGCGTCGCCCATGTGTCGATGGCGCACCCGGTCTGCTCGCGGGTCGGCGACGCGCTCGCCGCCGTTGCCGAGGGAGCGGGTGTGGCGATCAAGCGCGGCGGCACCTATCTCGTCATGGAGGGTCCGCAATTTTCGACGCTCGCCGAAAGCCGGCTGTACCGCAGCTGGGGCTGCGACGTCATTGGTATGACCAACATGCCCGAGGCGAAGCTCGCGCGCGAGGCCGAGCTTTGTTACGCGACCGTCGCCATGGTGACGGATTTCGACTGCTGGCACCCGGACCATGACCACGTGACGGTTGAGGCGGTCGTTCGCATCCTGTTGGGCAATGCCGAAAAGGCGCGGAACCTAGTCCGAACCATCGTGCCCGACATAGGACGGGAACGGGCGCTGTGTCCGTGCGGCTGTGATCGGGCGCTGGACAATGCGGTGATCACGGCACCGGACCGGCGCGACAAGGCGCTGATCGGCAAGCTGGACGCTGTCGCCGGGCGAGTGCTGTAACAAAGCTGTCCATCAGGCGGCTTTCTG
>DASXMC010000643.1:0-10731 GCA_036495885.1 Allostellaceae bacterium
CGCGTACTATGGGCTGCCGCACAACTGGCGTGCACTGAACGGATTCCGCCAGAATCTCCTGCGCATCTGGTTCCGTTGCCTGAGGCGGCGAAGTCAGAAGGGCCGGCGGCTGGGATGGGCTCGGTTCAAAGCAATGCTCCAACGCTTTTCCCTGCCGCTACCTCAGATCACTCATCCGTGGGCGGGCCCGGTGGCATGACGCGGGCTACCCTCGGGAGGAGCCAGGTGCGGGAAAGCCGCATGCCCGGATCTGTGAGCGAAAGCCGAATGGCTGAGCTACTCGACCATGACCCACCGATCCAAATTGCAGCGGGCGCGGGAGTAGCCGGGCCCGAAGGAGAGGGTTCTGCCATGAGTTTGCCGCGCCGCCGGCGCGTGCGGCTCGCCGCGCATTGGCGCACCCTGATGTTGGTGATTGCGGTCATTGGATCGAGCGCCGCCATTGATGCAGCTCTGATGCGGGTGGCATTGGCGCTGCCGCTTTACGCGCGCCAGACAGGTCAGCCCTGCGCCACTTGTCACACCGCCTTTTTCGAACTGACGCCGTTCGGCCGGCGCTTCAAGCTCGGCGCCTATACGCTTGGCGGCGGCGACTGGAAAGGACCGCCGTTTGCGGTCTTTCTGCAGCCGACCTTTACCAATACCCAGGCTGCCCAGCCGGGTGGTGCTGCACCCGGGTTTGGCGTCAACAACGTCCTGGCGATGCAGCAGATCAGCCTGTTCACCGGCGGCCGGATCACCGAGAATTCGGGCGCGTTCGTCCAAGGGACCTATGACGGCGTCGCTCACCGCTTCGCCTGGGACAACACCGATATCCGCTACGCGCGATCGGTCAATATCGGCGGCCACACTTTTCTGTGGGGGATAGACGCGAACAACAATCCGACCGTTCAGGACGTATGGAACACGATCCCAGCCTGGAGCTTTCCTTATATCAGCTCGGCCGTAGCGCCGATGCCAACGGCGATGCCGTTCATCGACCAAGTCTATGCGCAGCGGGTTGCCGGCCTGAGCGCCTATGGCTTCCTCGACGATACCTTGTATTTCGAGTTCGGTGGCTACCGACCGTTATCGACGAACACCCTGCTCCATCTCGGCATCGATACCAGCGGGCTGAGCCCGATCAGCGGCACCGCCCCCTATTGGCGCGTCGCGGCCGAGAAAAACATCGGGAAGCACTCCTGGGAAGCGGGAACCTTTGGCCTCGCCGCACCGGTCCTGCCGTTTGGCCTGTCGCAGGCCGGCACCGATTTCTTTACCGACATCGGCATCGACACCCAGTACCAGTATCTCGGCGACCCGCACACCGTCACATTCCGGGGCGCCTGGATCCACGAGAGCCACAACACCGGCGCCAGCCAGGCGCTCGGGCTCGCCGACAACTCCAACGACCAGCTGAACTCGTTGAATGTGTCGGCGTCGTACATCTATAACCACACTTGGAGCCTGACCTCCGGGCGCGTCTCAGTCGGCGGTACTACCGATGCCGCGCTCTATGGTACGGCGACCGGAAGTCCGAACAGCGCCGGCTGGATTTTCGAGGTTGCCTATCTGCCGTTCAGCAACGGCGGCCCGTCGTTTTGGCCGTGGCTGAACTTCCGCATCGGCCTGCAATACACTCATTGGACAAAATTCGACGGCGCTACCACGAACTACAACGGCCTAGCCCGAAACGCCAACGATAACAATACGCTGTTCCTCTACGTCTGGACGGTGTTCTAACCGGTGCGCCGGCGCCGGAGTTGCCAGCGGTCAAGCTGCTGCGCGGCCGAGATCGCGGCGGCCTCTCTCTTGCGATTAAACCTCTCGGCGAGACCCGCGCCCGCCCCTGCAGAAGGAATCGCCGATCAACTGTCTGTATGCACGCGCGTTGAGGCTCGGATATCGTTCCTCACTAGCATTCGAACCCATTAAGAAAAACGGAATACCGGGAATCGCTCTCCGACGAAACGGAGAAGGGCTCAAGGCTTGACGGCAGCCAAGATGTAACGGTTCAGGCGGCTTCGCCGGCCAGCGCTCCGGCCGCGATTGGATGACCGGGAATCAGGATCAGGTATGCGGCTGCGGAAAGCAGGCCGATGACCCCGGCCACCAGCAGCGCCGGGGTGAAGGAGCCACTCGCCTGCACCACAAAGCCGGTGACTATTGGGGCGAGTGCGCCGCCCATAAACCCGCCGAAATCCATGATTGCCCCGAGGGAGGCGGCATAACTCTGCGGCGCGGCGGCGTTGGCGAGCGACCACGAGGTACCGCTAGAACCGAAGCCGAAGAAGAGGGCGACCGATATCGAAGCGATGGCGACGAAGTTGTTCGGTGCCTCCGCAGTGACGATGGTGGCGAGCGCCATGACAGCCAGACCGCTGATGGTCAGCAGTTTGCGGCTGCCGATCGCAGTCATGCCCTGCCTGATCAGCCGGTCGGCCAGCCAACCGAAAACGAGGCTTCCAACAAAGCCGAACAGGAATGGCACGGAAGCCACGAAGCCGGTTTTCGGAATGCTCATATGGCGCTGAATTTCCAAATAGCCGGGCAGCCACGCGATGAACAGCCAGCCGATATAGACGTTCCCGAGGAAGCCCAGCATCAGCCCCCAGGTGGTGCGGAAGCCGAACAGGCGGCCCCAGGCCGAAGCGCGCACCGCATGTGTGACCGGTGCCTCCTGCGCGCCGTAGAGATAATGCCTGTCGGCATGGTCGAGCGTGTCAACGTCGAAATCCCGGTAGACCGCAAACCAGATGCCGGCAAAGACCAGACCGGCCAACCCCATCAGCACGAACATCCAGCGCCAGCCGAAGACCAGCATAATCGGCGTCAGGAGCGCGGGCGCGAATGCGGTGCCGAGCGCCGGAGCACCGTTCCAGATGCCGATACCCAAGGCCTGATCGCTCTCATGATACCAGTCCTTCACGACCCGCGCCGCGATGGGGAACATTGGCGCCTCACCGACACCGAGCAACGCCCGGGCGGCCAGAAACTGACCATAACTGACGATAAAGCCGGCAACGCCCTGGGCAATTGACCAGACGATCATGGCGGCTGTCAGCATCCGCCGCGGTCGCCAGTGATCTACCAGACCGCCAGATACGAGAAGCGCAAGAGCATAAGGCCACAGGAAGGCGGATAAGAGCACCCCCATCTGTGAGATCGACAGACCGAGCTCATTACGGATCAGCGGATTGGCGACCGACAGGGTGCCTCGATCCATGTAATTGAGCATGGAGATCAGAAAGATCAGCGTCAGGCTGGAAATCTGGATGGTGCGGATGCGCGGGGTGCGTACCGCCCGCTCGACACTGGACATGTGTCCTCCTCCATCGGCTCCACCCGTCTCCTCGGGCGGTTTCGAGCGCGTGCTAACTGTGCGAACAGCCGTGAGATCTTCCCTTGAGATCTTTCGAAAGGTTCTCGTCGGGACGGGCAAGCAAGCCGCACGGTGAGGCCGAGCGCCTCGGCAGTCTTGAAATTGACGGACGACGCAAGCCGGTTAGGGTTTCGTGCCGACGGCGGACCTATCATGTGCTTGCGGGCGGCCGGACGAACGGTCGGTTCTGGCGCTCTCAACCTCCAACGGGCCAAATTTGGCAGCTCGCGGTTTGTGCGCTTCGGGGCAAGGCACCTCCACTGGCCGGTCATGGCCGGCCGAGGCGTTCTCAACTCGCGGTGGCAAGCTTGTCCTGCGTCTTCGTGTCGAAGTCGCTGGCGTCGTGACGCTCATGCAATTGGCTCGATGGCTCCCCCGACAGGCGATTGACCATGCGGCCGCGCTTCACGGCCGGCCGTTCGAGGAGGGTGTCGGCCCAGCGCTGGACGTTCTTGTAGTCCTGCACGCTCAGGAACTCGGCCGCCCCGTACGAGTTGAACTTCGCCAGCCCGCCGTACCAGGGAAAGATAGCGATGTCGGCGATCGTATAGGCGGGGCCGGCGACATACTTGCTCTCCGCCAGGCGGCGATCGAGCACATCGAGCTGGCGCTTCGTCTCCATCGCGAAGCGGTCGATATTCGATCTTGATCGGCGCGTAGGCGTAGAAGTGGCCGAACCCTCCGCCCAGGTAGGGCGCGCTGCCCATCTGCCAGAACAGCCAGGACAGGCATTCCGCGCGCGCACTAGGTTCGGTCGGCAGGAAGTTGCCGAACTTCTCGGCCAGGTACATCAAGATCGCACCGGTCTCGAAGACCCGGATTGGTTGCGGGCCGCTGCGGTCCAGCAGCGCCGGGATCTTGGAGTTCGGGTTCACCGCGACGAAGCCGCTGCCGAACTGGTCGCCGTCACCGATCTTGATCAACCAGGCGTCGTATTCGGCACCGCGATGACCGAGCGCCAGCAGCTCTTCGAGCATGATCGTGATCTTCACGCCATTCGGCGTGCCGAGCGAGTACAGCTGCAACGGGTGGCGGCCGACCGGCAGCTCCTTCTCGTGGGTGGGTCCGGCGATCGGGCGGTTGATGTTGGCGAACCTGCCGCCGCTCGGCTTGTTCCAAACCCAGACCTTGCGTGGCGAGTACTCGGGCATATCGGTCATTCCTCAAACTCCTCCTGTGTTTTGGGAGTATTCGGGCACGTGCAATCGGCTTATCTTACGCAAGGCAGCGGCACAGGCGACTTATACGCCGAGGTGTTCCGCAAGCTCGGCGAAGCCGGCGACGACGACATCCGTGGCTGGATTCGGCACCGGATCAGGCGGACCAGCCGGTCCCCATTCGTCAGGACGCCGCACGAAGGCAGTTCGGTAGCCCTCGCCGCGAGCCGCATCGAGATCGAAATTGTGGCAAGCCACCATCAAGATGTTGCCCGGCGATACGGCAAGGTATTTGGCGGCAAGCCGGTAGGCCTCAGGGCGCGTCTTGTACACGCGGAGCATCTCGCACGGGATCACCGCATCCCAGCCGATCCCGTTGCGGCGCGCCGTGTCGATGACGAGCGACAGGCTCAATATTGTGAAGGACGCGCATACATAGCGCGACCGCAGCCTTGCGAGCGCCGGCGCAAAGTCCGCCCAGGCATCGAGCTCGTGCCAACGTCGCGCGATGGCGCGGCGATCTTCCGGCGAGAATGCGTCAATCGCCGCCTCGACAACCAGCTCGTCGAGCACGTCGCGATGCACGTCGTCGATGTTGAAGTCCGGATCAACCGCGCTGATCATCCGCCGCAGTGCGCGACGCCGGTATCCGTTGGCGAAGTCATGCCAATCGCGGTCGACGCCGCGCTGCGCGCCGCATTCGCTCAGCGCCGCAACGAGGCCGCTGTGCCAATCGAGGATCGTGCCGCCCGTGTCGAAGGCAAGCACCTCGATGCCTTGCATCGCAAGCTTCCTCAACCCGACGTGCGGACGCGTGCGCCGGGGACGACGAAGTTGCCGGCAATCAACTTGAGCCGCTCGTCCTCGCTTGCGAGATGCATCTCGCGCACGGCGTGGATCGCGGCCCCCGCGGCCGTTTCATTCCAGAACCAGTCGCCAAGTTGCCGGCTCGACGGCTTGGCCGGTCCGGCGGCACCACTTTCGAGGCAGTAAGCCTTTAGATCGTCGATCGCGAAGCGCAGAAATCAGTGGCGCCGAGAACCCCTCGCGCGGACTGGCCGGCGCTTTGCCGCGGAGCCAATCGGCGACGTAGCGGGCAATGTCAGTGGCTCTCAACTCGATCACCCCGACCGAAGTGCGGTGATGTTGTTCGACCCAGCGCTGATGGGCGCCCTGCAACAGCAGAACCTCCGCCTCCAGTCGCGACGCCAGCGTTTCCGCCGTGCCGGTGGCGACAGCAGCGGGGATAAACGGCGGTTGCCACGCTGGATCAGGTTGCGCCCGCGGATCGTCGTCCGGGAAGTCCTCGATCAGCACCGGTCCGTTCTCACGCTCCAATAGCCGCAACGCCGCAACAAGCACGCGTCGCTGGAACGCGGGATCGCTCGGTGGGCCGAACGGCCGCCCCACCTCGGCCAGGCGCTTGGCCTGAGCGGGGGGAAAATCGGTCAATCGGGTCACCGGATCCTCCTTGTTTACCCCAATGGTTCCCACACTCTGTGGCCGTATTGGCATGCTGGTAGCGCCGTCATCCGGGTGATCGAGCAACGCGAGGGCCGGTCGCACGATCCCTCCAAAGCTCACGCTGTGGGTTCGCACAAGGAGGACACGCACTCCCAAGGTGACGCCGGCACCATGGGCATTTTTTATATCGAATGCTATAAAAAAATTTGGCGATCGGCGTTAGGACACCGACTTCGACCGGACCGGGCTCGCGATCGCGGAGAAGGTCGACGATGCGGCGGCATTCGAGATCGCAGATGACGCCGTCGTAGCGCTGGCCACGCTTCCAGGCCCAATCGTCAATGCCGATTAACTCTCAACGGCGAGCGGTCGCGAGCGGCATGCCGGCGCACATCTCGGCGTTGCCTTGGGCGGCCGCCATGTCGCGGCATTGGCACGATGGGCTGATGTTGCCGGTCAGCAAGCATACCTTGCTGCGCGTCGCCGTTTGGAGGCCGATCCGGGGTCCCTATTGCTCGCCGTTTGACATACAGAATTGTGTGTGCATCGGCCGCCGATCGAATATGCGCGCGAATACGGGCGCGGCTCATACCCAGGCGATCGCCGTGAAGCACGGCCGGGCATAAAACGCATCGGGAGCCTCACCCCAGGCGGCGAGCGCTTCGGCCATCTGCTCCAGCTCTTCCTTCGTCGTCCAGCCCTGCGCGATCGCCAGCTCGCCGAGCCCGCCGCGGAGCCGAAGCAAATGATTGTGCGCGACAGTGCGCGTCGCCTCAAGCGAGCCGGCGGGCGGCCCGGCTTCAGTGTTCATGTACCCCGATGCTTGTGTTCGCGCGAAGCCTGCCTTTCGGAGGAGCGTACGCAGCTCAAGCACATCCGACGGGCGTCCCGTGTTGTAGGCCCGGACGAGGCCCCGGAGCCTGTCCCACGCGTCCAATAGCGAGTTTGTGGGGTACCGAAAGCTGAGCGTCGCGGACCCATCCACAATGCCGATCACCCCTCCTGGTTTCAGCACCCGCCGGATCTCCTTGAGCGCCGCCAGCGGCGCGGCCAGATGTTGGAGGACTGCGCACGCGAATGCCGCGTCGAATGAAGCGTCAGCATAGGGCAGCTGATAAATGCTCGCCGCCCTAAACGCGACATTGGCAATCCCTCGCCCCTGGGCAAGCTCGCGCCCATGCGTCAGAGCGTGCTCTCGAAGGTCAATGCCAATTGCCGCGCCTGGCGCTATTTCCTGGGCGAGGTCGACGGTGATCGAGCCAGGCCCGCACCCGCAGTCAATGAGTCGCATTCCCGCGCGCAAATGCGGCGCGAGAAACGCACAAACCTCACCGGTGCGGCGGGCGAATACGGCGCGGCTAAATTCGTCGTCTATTTGATACGAGCGCTCGGTACCCGGCCGTGGATCGGACACGCGCACCTACCTCCCATTTCATCGACCATGTTACCAGTTGGCGGTTTCGATCCGTCCGGATAGGGCGCAGTCTTGTCGGCGCCCCGCAGGAACCGGTTCAGGTCCTCCCTCCTTGCCCGCATCGAGCGAGCGGCCGCTGATCCGTCCGCCCGCCGCCTCGACCTCGGCGACCAGCGGCGCCAGCTTGTCACCCCGTCGCCGCCCGACGAAAACGACGAACCCTTGGGAGGCGAACTTCCTGGCGGTGGCCCGGTTGATATAGTCTCCGGCATCGATCACCGCTACGGACGCATTTCCCGGTTCCACGACGGTCTCTCTTGTCATGATGGCGCTGGGCAGTGTGGCTCGGCGGCGTCAGAAGGTCTCGACCCATGGCCGCAACTCGACCTCTAAGGACCAGGCGCTGCGTGGCTGTCGCAAGGTCTCGATGTAAGTTTGAGCGATCCCTTCGGGATCAAGCGTGCTGTCCGGCCGATTGTCCGGATCGGGCCGCCGCGCGCTACGCACCCCGCCATCGATAACAAAGTGGGCGACATGGATGCCCTTCGGACCCAACTCGCGCGCGGTGCTCTGCGCCAGCCCGCGCAAGGCAAATTTGCCCATAGCGAAGGCTGCGGACAGCGGGTAGCCCTTCACGCTGGCGCTCGCGCCGGTCAGCAAGATGGCGCCATGACCCTTCGGGATCATGCGCCGGGCGGCTTGTTGGATGACCAGAAAGCCACCAAAGGCCGATATTTCCACGGCCTTTCGCACGGCCTCCGGATCAAGCTCGGCGATTGGGCCGTGTGCCCGAGCGCTGGCGTTATAGAGGACGACATCGGGCGCTCCAAGCCGAGCCTCTGCATCCTCGAACAGGTGCGCGACCGCAGCCGGGTCCGAGGCGTCGGCGCTGAACCTTTCCGCTCCGATCGCGGCGGCGAGCGGTTCCAGCTTTTCAATATTACGGGCCGCCAGCCCGACCTTGAGCCCAGCCGCCGCCAAGCCGCGGGCGACCGATGCACTGATTCCCGAGCCGGCTCCGACGATCAGCGCGGTGCGATACGAGATGTCCGCCATGGTCAACTCCTCATGCTGGTTTGAAACCGGAAGGCTCGCTCGGCGGCGTCATGCCTGTTGCCTGTCAATCTGTCTTCTCGGATGTTTCCACAAACGACAGTTTCTCATCCGAGTGGTTAGAAATTCTCAAGTTCAAGGCCCTGCAAATCGACACGAACCGGGCGGAAGATCTTAATCGCGCGCGTTCCCTAGATGCGCCACTCGCGGCCGGCAGGCCGGGCTTCGCGGAAGCCGCGTCGCCAGGCTGTAAACGGCCAGTGCAAGCAGGCCGCCTAACGCACATCGGTGCGGACGATCATCGCGACGAACTCCGCCGGGTTCCAAAGGCGCGGCGGCACCGGATCGTGGCCTCATTCAAGGCCCGCCCCCCAGCGTGCGGAGATCGCCTCGCCTCGCCCGATTGCCGCGCTGGTCATCTGGACGCTGCCCTGCAATACGACAACCCGCATCGCGATTCAGGCAAGGGCTTTGTGCATCAGTCAGTCGATCATCGACGGAAAGCCATGTCATGCGGATTTGTCGGATCTCAAAGTTGGTTCAATCCGTAGGCAAAGGTTGCGATTCCGATGACGACGAGCGTGACAGCTGCGATGCGCGAGACAAGCTCCGAGTGCGCGAGAACGCGGCGAGAGGCCGCCGCAATTCCGGCAAAGAGCGATGCGAGGAAAAGCACGAGCGTATAGCCGATGGCGTAAAGCGTCATCGCAGCGACGGCGCGCGCTGGCGAGGCCGCCAGTGAAACCGCTCCTAAAATGAATACGAGGATCGGGCTGGCACACGGCGTCGCGACCAGAGCGAATCCCAGTCCGACCATGAAGGAGCCGGTGCCGGGCGGGATGCGGGTAGAAATCTGGGGCGTCGGCAGTTGGACGAATCCCGCCATCCACAGGCCCATGATAACCGTCACTACACCGACAGCAATATTTACCGGAGCGCGGTATTCCACGAAGAGTGCGAAGAACAGCGATGACGCCAAGCCCAGCACTACATTGACGACAACCACGCCGAGCACGAACATAACAGCGACACGCAGCGCTGCGGCCCGGGAACGGAGCTTCGATGCGCCGATGTAGGACAGGTTCAGCGGAAGCATTCCGAGAATGCAGGGAGAGATGCTGGCGACGAGCCCGCCGGTAAACGCGACCGCATACAATCGCCAGCCATAAAGGGCGCCGGGGCCGGACAGCCGGGCCGCGAGCGCATTCTGCCAAGTTCCGACCTCGCGCTCGAATACCTGGCCGAGCGGTCCCCACGCAATCGCAAACGCCAACGCCGCAATGAAAACGACGCTTGCAGCGATCGCGCCGCGCGACGATCGCGCCGTCATGCAATCAGCTTTTGGCCCTCAGCGCCGCGTCGATTGCCCTGTGGTATTCGTCGTTCCTGCTGTCGTTGTAGAACGTGGCGTAGACCTTCCCATTCTGGGGGTCGATCACCGCGATCGTCGAGGTTGCCGCTTTGGAGGCATCATAAAACTTCTCGAGGCCCAGTTTCTGGGCCAGCGCCTTTGACGCTGCCGCCGTCTTCGCATTGGTGACATCGAACTGGACGAAGTTGATCTTGCCGGCATACGCCTGCCTGAGATGATCAATCGTTGATTGGGTCGCCTTGCAGGCAGGGCACCAATCGGCGTGGATGCGGACAACTACCGGCTTGCCCTGCAGCGAGGGAGCCAACGGTCCGACGACTGCAATCTCAGTTGCGCCGCGCGCCTGATAAACAGGAACCTTTGCGGCGGTTCCATTCACGACCGCGGCTCGCGCCGGCGATACGGCGATCGCCGCCGCGATCAGTCCCGGAATAGCAAAGTAGCGATTTATCATGCGAACTATTCTCCTGTTCGGTTCCTTAGTGCTGCGACAATCGCTTCCGGCTCCAGGCGTTCGCGGTGGTCGAGCTCGATCTCGGAGAGCGCAATTCTGCGGTCGGGAGAAATGACGTAAGTGGCCGCCAGGGGCAGCTTCCAATGTCCGGCAGCCCCTTCAAGCTGATGGTTGATTTTCGTGTTCGTTATAGATCGATCGTTCTAAAATACGCATACGGTATCGGTCTTGTCAACAGCGGCGCCGTTCGTCGTTGCGGCGATGATGACTGACGCGACGAGGGGCTTTCCGAAAACCCTCAAAGTCACCGCCGGAAAAAAGCCACAGCAAATACGCTTCGCGCGACTTACTGACGGATTGTTCTGGCTTCAACTTCGATCCGAGCCGGTCCCGCGGCAACGGTGCCGACTGCGGAGGCCGTGGAGTATCCAGCCTCACGTATTCGAAACAGAAGAG